>NZ_JBHXAY010000049.1:0-47741 GCF_042728775.1 Nocardia sp. NPDC060259 | reverse complement strand
ACCCCCGCGGGGGCGGCCCGGCTCGTGGCCGTTTCCCGGCCGGTAAGGAATTCCTGATGCGCAGAACAGTTTTCGACGCCGATCACGCCGCGTTCCGGGCGACGATGCGCGCGTTCATCGAATCCGAGGTCGTACCGAGCTTCGGCAAGTGGTACGACGACGGGCTCGTGCCGCGCGAATTCTATTACCGGCTCGGCGAACTCGGCGTCTTCGGGCTCGAGGCGCCGGTCGAGTTCGGCGGGGCAGGGCGCGAGTCGTTCGGATACCGGACCGTGCTCGCCGAGGAGATCGCGCGGGCCGCTGTCTCCTTCGGTGGTTCGAGCGCCCACGTCACCCGGTGCCTGCCGCTGGTCAAGACGCTGGCCACTCCGGCGCAGCAGGCGCGGTGGATGCCCGGCATCGTCACCGGCGACATGATGTTCGCGCTGGCGGTGGCCGAGCCGGGCACCGGTGCGGAACCCGGCGAGATGCGCACCACCGCACCGCTGTCCGTCGACGGCGGCACGTATGTGGTGAACGGATCGAAGACCTACGTCACCGGTGGCGTGCACGCCGACCGGGTCATCGTGTGCGCGCGCACCGCCGCGCCCCGCCCCGACGACCCGTCCTACGGTCTGTCCCTGCTGGTCGTTGACGCGACGGCCGCGGGCTTCCGGGTCGGGCGCCAGCTCGACACGCTGGGCCGCAAGGTCAGCGGCACCGCCGAACTGACCTTCACCGATGTGCGGGTGCCCGCCGCCGACCTGCTCGGCACGCCACACCAGGGGATCACCCATCTCGCCTGGCAGCTGCCCCAGGAACGCCTCGGCATCGCCGTCGGCGCCTACGCCCAGGCCAAGGCCGCGATCCGCTTCGCGCGCAAGCACACCCAGGACCGCGTCGCGTTCACCCACCCCGTCTCGGCCTTCCAGAACACGAAGTTCGAACTCGCCGCCTGCCAGACCGAGGTCGACGCCGTCGAGGCGGTCGTCGATCGCGCGCTCGCCGCACACGACCGCGGCGAACTCGGCGCCGCCCACGCCGCCTCGGCGAAACTGTTCGCCACCGAAACCGCGGGCCGTGTCATCGACCGCTGCCTGCAATTGCACGGCGGCGCAGGCTATCTCACCGACTCCCCCATCGCCCGCCTCTACGCCGACCACCGCATCGACCGCATCCAGGGCGGCAGCAGCGACGTGCTGCGCACGATCATCGCCGCCGAAATGGGGCTGTAAGTCAGCGGACGGTGATTCCCTCGGCGCGCATCGCGGCCTTGACCTGGCCGATGGTGAGGTCGCCGAAGTGGAACACGCTGGCGGCCAGGACCGCGTCGGCGCCCGCGTGCACGGCGGGCGGGAAGTGCTCGACCGCGCCCGCGCCGCCGCTGGCGATCACCGGGACGCTCACCGCGGCGCGGACCGCGGCGATCATCGGCAGGTCGAAGCCCGTCTTGGTGCCGTCGGCGTCCATCGAGTTCAGCAGGATCTCGCCGACGCCGAGTTCGGCGCCGCGGATGGCCCATTCGACCGCGTCGATGCCGGTGCCGCGCTTGCCGCCGTGGGTCGTCACCTCCCAGCCGGACGGGGTGTCGGGCTGACCGTCGGGCACGGTGCGCGCGTCGACCGAGAGCACGATGCACTGGGCGCCGAAGCGCTGCGACATCTCGAACAGCACCTCGGGGCGGGCGATGGCGGCGGTGTTCACCGACACCTTGTCCGCGCCGGCGCGCAGCAGCCGGTCGACGTCGGAGACGGTGCGCACGCCGCCGCCGACGGTGAGCGGGATGAAGATCTGCTCGGCGGTGCGGGTCACCACGTCGAGCATGGTGCCGCGATCGCCGGTGGAGGCGGTGACGTCGAGGAAGGTCAGTTCGTCGGCGCCCTGGGCGTCGTAGGTGGCGGCCAGTTCGACCGGGTCGCCCGCGTCGCGCAGGTTCTGGAACTTGACGCCCTTGACCACCCGGCCCGCGTCGACGTCGAGGCAGGGGATCACGCGAACGGCCAAGGTACTCGGCGCCGCCGTCTCCGGCCGTTCCTCGGTGCGCGGTGTCATGGTGTTCACCCTCGTTCTTCTTCGGTGACCGTGCAGATCATGTCCAGGAGTTCTTCGTGCACCCCGGGCGCGGCGGCCAGCACCGAACCGGAGGTGATCGTCCACGGCGCGCCTGCCAGGTCGGTGACCACGCCACCCGCGGCCCGCACCAGCGCGACACCGGCCGCGTTGTCCCACGGATGGTGCCCGAACACGACCGCGCCGCCGAGCACGCCGGAGGCCGTGAAGGCCAGGTCGATGCCGGTGGCGCCGTGCATCCGCACCCGTGAGGACAGCCTGCTCAGCGCGCCGAGCAGGTCGAACCGGAACTGGCCGGGGATGCGGCCCGCCGAGTCGAGATTGAACGCGCCGAACCCGATCATCGCGTCGGCGAGCTTGCCCGGCTCCAGCGGCGGCATCGCGACGCCGTCGACGAGCAGCGGACCGCCGGCGACCGCGGAATAGCGGTGGCCGAGCAGCGGCAACCAGGTCAGGCCGATCACCGGTTCGCCCTCGTGCACCAGCGCGAGCAGCGTGCCCGACATGGGGTGGCCGGAGGAGTAGTTGAAGGTGCCGTCGATCGGGTCGAGCACCCACGCCGTGCCCGAGGTGAGCGCCGGGCCGCCGAATTCCTCGCCGTGCACCGCGATTCCGGTGCGCTGCTGCAGTTCGGCGGTGATGGTGCGTTCCAGCTCGAGGTCGAGTTCGGTGGCGAAGTCGTTGCGGCCCTTGGCGACCGCGCTCGGCGCACCGATCCCCTCGACGAAGCGCGGGACGACCCCGTCCAGTACCTGGGTGGCGACGGCCAGCAGGTCGGTCAGTTCGGCGGTGCTCGGTGCGGCGGTCATCGTGGGGGTCAGCGCACCGCGGCCAGGGCTTCGGGCAGGGTGAACCGGCCCGCGTAGAGCGCCTTGCCGATGATCGCGCCCTCCACGCCCTCCTCGGCAAGGCCCGCGATGGCGACGAGGTCGTCGAGCACCGAGATACCGCCGGAGGCGACCACCGGTGCCTCGGCGGCGTTGGCGACCTCGCTCAGCAGCTCGAGGTTGGGGCCGGTCAGCGTGCCGTCCTTGGAGACGTCGGTGACGACATAGCGCGCGCAACCGTCGCGCTCGAGGCGTTCGAGCACCTCCCACAGATCGCCGCCGTCGGTCACCCAGCCGCGACCACGCAGCCGCCATTCCCCGTCGATCTGCTTGACGTCGAGCCCGACCGCGATCCGGTCGCCGTACTCACCGAGCACCCGCGCACACCACTGCGGGTTCTCGATCGCCGCGGTACCGATGTTGACCCGCGCGCACCCGGTGGCCAGCGCCGCCTTCAGCGAGTCGTCGTCGCGGATACCGCCGGACAGCTCGACCTTGACATCGAGCTCACCGACGACCTGGGCGATCAACTCCCGATTGCTTCCCTTGCCGAACGCCGCGTCCAGGTCGACCAGATGCACCCACTCGGCACCGGCCTGCTGCCATGCCAGCGCCGCGTCCCGCGGCGACCCGTAGCTGGTTTCGCTACCGGCCTCCCCCTGCACGAGGCGCACGGCCTCACCATTGGCGACATCGACAGCGGGCAACAGCACAAGACTCACAAGGGCAGCTTAGTAGGTCCGGACTCCGGTTCCCTTCATCGGTCTGCCGAGGTGAGGCCCGTGTCACCCGGGCAGCGGAAGCCGTGTGACGTTCACCCAGGTGGGCCGCAGCGGATTGCAGAGTTCAGGTATTCCACCGCCGATCAGCTCGTCGAGGACGACGCTGCGGCCACCGACCGAGAGGGTGATGGCCTCGCCTCCCCTTCCCCGAGCCTCCAGTCCGTCGCCCCACGACAAATGGATGTCGGAGGCCACGAATTGCAGCCCGGGAAAAGCACAAGACTCACATGTTGACGTCCTCCCGCGGCTGAAGCCGGGGATTCCAACCTACCTAGACGGTAGTTGGGTGGTATCGCCTCGCGGTTTTCCCACCTGGTTCCTGCTTCGCAGACCGGGTAGCCCCGAGGTCTCCACAGGCCGACACGGCATGCCCTGCCGCGTACAGAATATTCTTGGCCGCGTTAACATCCGCGTTCCCACTGTGCCCGCAGTTAGTACACCTGAACACCGCTTGGCTCTCACGGTTTTCCGGGTCCACACTGCGGCAGCCCGAACACGTCAAAGACGTATACGCCGCCGGTACCTTCACGACCTGAGCGCCCGTGTACCGGGCGACACCGTACAGAGCCGACTCGAAGGCATACCAACCCTTGTCCAGAATGGAGCGGTTGAGCCCGGCCTTCTGCCTGACCTCGCTGCCGGGATGTTCTAGCGTTCCCTTCGCAGAGGCGGTCATGCTATGGATACGCAGATCCTCGAGCGCGACGAGGGCATGCCGTGTGGCGAGCCGGCTCGAGGTCCACGCACAGAAATCGGCCCTGCGGTCACGCTCGCGTCGCCGAATCACCCGCAGCGCGGCAAGCGTCTTCTTCCGGTTCGCGCTGACTTTGCGCTGCCGGGCCAACTGCTGCTGCAACCGCCGATACCGGACCGCCTCACCCCGGGTGCGGAACTGCCGGTCCCACAGGGTGCCGTCTGACACCGCGACCGCCACCTTGACACCACGATCCACACCAACCGCCGAAGTCCCGACATGTTGGGGCGGGGTGGTGTGGCCGTCCTCGACGAGGAACGAAACAAACCAGCGCTGTCCGTCTCGCGATACCGTGGCCGACCGCACCATCCCACCCAGACTGCGTGACCAGCGAAACCGCACCCACCCCAGCTTCGGCAACTTCGCTCGCCCCCACCGCTTACCGAGCCGCTCGACAGCAATCTGTTTTCCGGCGGGAAACCGGAACGACGGCGACCATGCCCGGCCGGACCGCCACCGCACCTGAAACGTACCGTGCTGGCGGCAGGCTCGATCCAGATCCATCAAGGTTTGCTGCAACACGTGCGACGGCGCGGTCTTCAACCAGTCATGGGTGTTCTTGGCACCGGCGAGTTGCGCAGCCTGCTCGTGGTAGTTGATCCACGAGCCGCGGCGGCGGTACTCGCGTCGCTGCTCGAGCCCGGTGTTCCACACCGACCGGCAGATCGCCCCGATCGTTTCGGCGAACTCGGCCTGCCCGTGCGTGAACTCGACCCGATACTTACGTCCGGTAAGCACGGCTCACCTCGAATCCCCGAGATCGCCCCTCCCCAAGCATTCGCCCATTCTCACTGCTGCCGCGAGGAATCCAAAATCACTGGCGATGCGGCTTGCAGCTACCTGAACAAACCTTGCGCTCGACCCGGGCGTCCTGGTGATCCAGGCCTAGTTTCGGAGGGAACACGGTGCGCAAGGCTGGGTCGATTGACATAGGTGGTCTCCGCCCCGACGTCTTGGGTGCGGGTGGTCGACGTACGCCACCGCACTCCCAATGCGTCCGGGTACTGCGGGCGGAAAGCCGGCCGAAGTCAGCCACAGCGGCGGCGGAGTTCGGGAACACCCCCGCCGGTGAGTTCGTCGAGGACGACGGTGCGGCCCACGACAGCGAGGGCGATGGCCTCGCCGGGGCCGCGGACTTCCGGGCCGTCACCCCAGGACCATTTGATATCGGTGGCCACGAACCGCAGGCCCCTGGTCCGCTTGCCCGGGGAGGCGAACGGATCCGGATAGGACAGGACCGCGATCAGGCGATCAGCGGGAATGGTGCGCGGGCGCCGCAGTGGCCGCCGGATGTCCTGCTGGTGCACCATCAGATCCGACAGCATGAGCCGCGGCGAGAATTTCGACAGCTTGCCCGATTCGTGTTCGAACTTGTGCACCAGCTGCGCGGTCGGCAAGTCCGCGAACGAGGCGGCGAGCGCGTTGTTGATCCGGTCCACCGAACCGCGGTTGCGGGCCGCGGCGGCCGCGTAGTCGAGTGGGCCGAGCGTGTCCGTCAGCAGGTGACCGACGACGTCACGCACCCGCCAGCCCGCGCACAGCGACGGTGTCTCCCACTCCTGCTCGGTGAGCCCGCGTAGCAGTTCGACCAGTTCCCGGCGTTCGTCGGCCAGCATCCCCCGATAGCTCATGTCGTCACCCTAAGCCAGCGCGGCGCGATCTGGAACCGCTTCGGCTCGGATCCCCTTGGGCGAGAAACGAAGTCGATTCGCCGGTGCCGGGCACTCCCGAACGTTGCTGATCGACCGGATGAGCACGCCGCGCCACCGGGGCCGTACGGGACAATGGACGACGCGAACAATTCGCTGCTGCCCCCGCCCGGCAGTTCCTCCGACGGACAAGGATCCCGCAGCTCGTGGCCAAGCAGAACCGTCGTCGCCGCACAGGACGGCGACCGGCGGCCGCCGTCGGACTTCCGGTCGAGGCCGCGCTGTCGGGTGATCTGGCGCAGGTCGCCGACGCGATCGCGACCGTCGCCTTCCTCGCCGCCCAGGGTGACACCACCGCGATCGAGCGCTTCGCCGAGCAGGTCGCCGGTGCGGACCTGGCTCGGGGAGTCGAGCTCGCCGGTGCCCGGATCATCGACCGGGCGTTCGAGTTCGGATGGTTGCCCGCCGACATCCATGCCGCCGCGCGCAGGCGGGTGGACGAGTTCGCGGCCGGTTATCTGACGGATCTGATGGCCGCGCACCGCGTCGACTTCGCCGCCGAAGCCGTCGACGAGATCTGGCAGTCGCAACTGGACGAGGTGGGCGCCACGGTGTGGTGGACAGCGCAGCGCTCGCACCTCGCGCAGTGGGCCGACCGCACGCTGCTCACCGCTTCCGAAGCGCTTGTCGCCGCACTGACCGCCCTCGCCCTGCTCATCCGCCTGCCGAAACTCGAACAGATCCTGCCGCTGCCCGGCACCGCGCGCAGGCACGCGCACCACCATGTCGACGAGAAGACCCTCGGCCGGGTCCGCGGGCTCCTGGCCAAAGCCGAGTCGACCTCCTTCGCCGAGGAGGCGGAAACCCTCTCGGCCAAGGCGCAGGAACTCATGACCAAATACGCGATCGACCGCGCCTTGCTCGACCACGGAACCCCCGGCCACGACCTCCCCGCCGCCCGCCGAATCTGGCTGGAAACCCCCTACACCGACGCCAAAGCCCTCCTCGTCGACATGGTCACTCGCGCCAACCGCTGCCGCGCGATCTTCCTCGCCGACTGGGGCTTCGTCACCATCGTCGGCGACGACACCGACCTCGACGCCGTCGAACTCCTGTCGACCTCGCTGCTGGTCCAAGCGACCCGCGCGATGATCGAGACCACGACCACCGAGGAATCCCGCTCCCGCCACTACCGCAAGGCCTTCCTCACCGCCTACGCCGCCCGCATCGGCGAGCGCCTCACCAAGGCCGCCGAGGCGACGATCGCCGAATCCCCCGACCCGGACCGCCTGCTCCCGGTCCTCGCTTCCCACCAGCAGCGAGTGGACAAGGCCTTCGACACCTACTTCCCCACCGTCCGCACCAGGGGCATCACGATCCGCAGCGAGCAGGGCTGGGACGCGGGCACCGAAGCCGCCGACCGCGCCCGCTTCGACAACCACTGACCCGTTGCCGGGACGGCCACCACGCTCGTAGTCTCGAACGGTGCGGCCGATCATGTCCGAACGTGAACTCGCGGGCTGGGAGGTAGCCGGACCGAGCGCACCCTCGATCGATGGGGTGGCGATGGGCGGTTTTCGCGATCGGGTCGGCACCGGGGCCGACATGCAGGTCGTCGCCCGGCCGGACGTCATCGTGGTCGTCCAGTTCGGCGAGAGCAGACTCGCCGTGGGAAATACCCTCGGGCAGAACAGCTTCGGTGGTGTGGTCGCCGGCCTGTCGCCGGGACCGCACCGTGTCGGCACACACCGATTCGAATGTCTCGAGGTGCGTTTGTCGCCGATCGCCGCCTACCGGCTGCTGGGTGGTGTACCCGGCGATCTGCGCGACACCGTGGCCGATATCGGCGACGTCTGGGGCACGGCGGCGACACTGCTCCGCGAGCAATTGGCCGAAACGGCAACGTGGGCAAACCGATTCGCTCTGACGACCGGGTTCCTCACCGACCGGGCATCGACCAGGTCAGCCGACCCCGAAGTCGCCGCCTGCTGGCATCGCGTCGTCGCGAGCAACGGTGACGTGCGGGTACGGGACCTGGCCGAGCTCACCGGGTGGAGTCGCAAACGCGTGTGGTCGAGATTCACGGCGCAGGTCGGGGTGACGCCCAAACGTGCCGCGATGGTGGTCCGGTTCAGGTCGGCGTTCGACCTGCTGGTGTCGGGCCGCTCCCCCGCCGATGTGGCGGTGGCCTGCGGATATTCGGACCAGTCACATCTGCACCGTGATGTCTTGGCCTTCGCCGGGATCACGCCGGGCGTGCTCGCGGCGCCCTGACCGCCGGAACATTCGTTCAAGACGCCGCCCGCACCCGAGCCCGACAGTAGGTGCATGAGCAAATCCCAGGGACTCGAACACCGGATCCGAGCGGCCGAACAACGGGTGGCCGACACCTACGGACTGACCACCACCGAACGCCTGGTCACCCTCCGCGACCCCTCGGTGCAGGTCCGCGTCCTGACGACAGGATCCGGTGACCCTGTCGTCCACATCAACGGCATCTCGGCACCCGTCATGGGCATGGCGCCCCTCGTCGCCCAGTTGCCCGGGTTCCTGCACATCCTCGTCGATCTGCCGGGCCACAGCCTCGCGCCCCCGTATTCCTGGCAGGGACGGACCGTCCGCGAGCTCGCGATGGGCGTGCTCACCGGAACTCTGGACGCGCTGGAGGTGGAACAGGCCGCGTTCGTCGGCAGTTCGCTGGGCGGCCTGTTCACCCTGTGGGCGACGCTGGACGCACCGGACCGGCTGACGCGAGCGGCGATCGTCGCCACCCCGGCCACCGCACTACCCGGATCCCGGGGCATCGCCGAGATGGCATCGCTGACCTCCCCGATCCGTGGCGGTCTCGACCAGCGCCTGATGCAACTACCGTCCCCTCGGTTCGTCGCCCGCTTCGCCCTCACGGAGGCGATCGGCGCCCCCGCGGCACGTGCCATGTCCGACGACCTGCTCGACCTGCACCGCCTGCCACTGCGCCTGCCCGGCCAAGCCGCGTCGTACCGCGCCCTGCTGTGCCGACTCATGCGCGGCCGCACCCCGCGTCCCGAAAATGTCCTGACCGACGACGAACTGGCACGGATCGACACCCCGGTGCTGTTCGTCTGGGGCGAGCACGACGTGTTCAGCTCACCCGGTCAGGCACGACCATCGGTGACGAGGATTCCCGGCGCGCGTCTCGTCGTCGTCCCCGGTGGCCACGCCCCATGGTTCGACGACGCTGCCCGCTGCGCAGCACCGATCGCGGGCTTCCTGGCAGGCGAACCGCTCAGGCCCGCGACCGCGGAAGAAAGCCACCGCACAGGGAGCCGCTGAGCAGAGCAGCGTCCGAGCTACAGCGACCCGATCCAGTTGCGCAGCAGCTGAGCACCCGCGTCACCGGACTTCTCCGGGTGGAACTGGGTGGCCGAGAGGACACCGTTCTCGACGGCGGCGAGGAAGGGAACGCCGTGCTCGGCCCAGGTGAGCTTCGGGGGCGCGATGTGCTCGTTCTCGGGGAGTTCCCACTGCTGGGCGGCGTAGGAGTGGACGAAGTAGAAGCGGGTGTCGGCGTCGAGGCCGGCGAACAGGGTGCTGTCGGCGGGGGCCTTGACCGTGTTCCAGCCCATGTGTGGGAGGACGGGGGCGTCGAGACGGGCGACGGTGCCCGGCCACTCGCCGCAGCCTTCGGTTTCCACGTCGAACTCGACGCCACGGTCGAACAGGATCTGCATGCCGACGCAGATGCCGAGGACCGGTCGGCCACCGGCGAGGCGCTGGCCGATGATCCGCTCACCACGCACCTCACGCAGCCCCGCCATGCACGCCGCGTACGCGCCGACACCGGGGACGACCAGCCCGTCGGCGGCGAGCGCGGCCTGCGGGTCGGCGGTGACCTCCACCTGCGCACCGGCCCGCACCAGCGCGCGCTCGGCGGAGTGCAGATTGCCGGAGCCGTAATCCAGCAGGACGACGGATGTCGAACTCACAGCACACCTTTCGTCGACGGAACGCCGCTCACCCGCGGGTCGATCTCGACGGCCGCGCGCAGAGCCCGCGCCACCGCCTTGAATTCGGCCTCGGTGATGTGGTGCTGGTCGCGGCCGTAGAGCACCCGCACGTGCAGCGCGATCCTGGCGTTCTGCGCGATCGACTCGAACACGTGCTTGTTGAGCACGGTCGAGTACGAGGCGCCGGGGCCCGCGCTCGGAATGATGGTGTGCACCAGGTGTTCCGGCTCACCGGTGAACACGCAGTACGGCCTGCCGGACACGTCGACGGCGGCGTGCGCGAGGGTCTCGTCCATCGGGATGAACGCGTCGCCGAAGCGGCGGATGCCCTTCTTGTCGCCCAGCGCCTTGCCCAGCGCCTGACCGAACACGATCGCGGTGTCCTCGACCGTGTGGTGTGCCTCGATCTCGATGTCGCCCTCGGCCCGCACGACCAGGTCGAACCCGGCGTGCGCGCCCAGCGCGGTCAGCATGTGGTCGTAGAACGGGACACCGGTGGAGATCTCGGTCTGCCCGGTCCCGTCGAGGTTCAGCTCGACCAGGATGCTGGATTCCTTGGTGACGCGCTCCACCCGCGCTGTTCTGCTCATATCGGTTGCCTCCAGCGGTCAGTGGGTGAGGTCGGTGCCCGCGATGTCGCGGCTCACGCGCAGGAACTCGTCGTTCTCCGCGGCGAGCCCGACGGTGGCGCGCAGGTAGCCGGGGATGCCGACGTCGCGGATGAGCACACCGGCATCGAGGTAGTGCTGCCAGGCGCGTCCGGCGTCGGTGAACCGGCCGAAGAGGATGAAGTTGGCGTCGCTGGGAATCACCTCGAAGCCCTGCTCGGCCAGCGCGGCGGCGACCCGGTCCCGCTGCGCCGCCAGTTCCGCGACGCTGCCCAGGGTTTCGTCGGCGTGCCGCAGGGCGGCGCGCGCGGCGGCCTGGGTGACCACCGACAGGTGGTACGGCAGGCGAACCAGCAGGATCGCGTCGATCACGGCGGGCGAGGCGGCCAGGTAACCGAGGCGCCCGCCGGCGAAGGCGAACGCCTTGCTCATGGTGCGGGTGACGACAAGCTTGGTCGGGAACCGGTCGATCAGCGTGATCGCGCTCGGCGCGGCCGAGAACTCTCCGTACGCCTCGTCGACGACGACGATGCCGGGCGCCGCCGCGAGCAGGCGCTCGAGCTCGTCGATCGGGATGCTGTGCCCCGTCGGGTTGTTCGGGCTGGTCACGAACACCACGTCGGGGTGGCGTTCGGTGATCTGCGCGACGGCGTAGTCGATGTCGAGGGAGAAGTCGCCGCTGCGCTTGGCCTCGATCCACTCGGTGTCGATGCCCTCGGAGATGATCGGGTGCATCGAGTACGAGGGCACGAAACCCAGTGCGCTGCGGCCCGGTCCGCCGAAGGCCTGCAGCAGCTGCTGCAGGATCTCGTTGGAGCCGTTGGCCGCCCACACATTGGCGGTGTCGACGGCGACGCCGGTCTGACGAGTCAGGTACGCGGCGAGATCCGCGCGCAGGGCGACGGCGTCCCGGTCCGGGTACCGATGCAGGTCGGCGGCCGCGGCGCGTACCGATTCGGCGACGTCGTCGATCAGCGCCTTGCTCGGCGGGTGCGGGTTCTCGTTGGTGTTGAGCTGCACCGGCACCGTCAATTGCGGTGCGCCGTACGGGGATTTGCCGCGCAGGTTGTCGCGCAGCGGCAGCTGGTCCAGGGTCGCCGAGGCGCCGGGAACGGTGGGAGTACTCATGACAGCGCCTCGAAACGCGCCCGCACGGCCTGGCCGTGCGCGGGCAGGTCTTCGGCGTTGGCCAGGGCGACGACGTGTCCGGCGACATCCTTCAGCGCGGCCTCGGTGTACTCCACGATGTGGATGCCACGCAGGAAGGTCTGCACGCTCAGGCCGGACGAGTGCCGCGCGCAGCCCGCGGTGGGCAGCACGTGGTTGGAGCCTGCGCAGTAGTCGCCCAGGCTGACCGGCGCCCACGGGCCGACGAAGATCGCGCCCGCGCTGCGCACCCGCGCCGCGACGGCCGCGGCGTCGGCGGTCTGGATCTCGAGGTGCTCGGCGGCGTAGGCGTCGACGACGCGCAGGCCCTGGGCGATGTCGTCGACGAGGACGATCCCGGACTGCTTGCCGCTCAACGCTTCCCGCACTCGCGCGTCGTGCTTGACCACGGTGAGCTGGGCGTTCAGCGCCGCGTCGACCGCATCGGCCAGCGCGACGGAGTCGGTGACCAGCACGCTGGCGGCGAGCACGTCGTGCTCGGCCTGGCTGATCAGGTCGGCGGCCACGTGCACCGGGTCGGCGGTGGCGTCGGCGAGCACCGCGATCTCGGTGGGGCCCGCCTCGGCGTCGATGCCTACCAGCCCACGGCACAGCCGCTTGGCCGCGGTGACGTAGATGTTGCCGGGTCCGGTGATGAGGACGACCGGTTCCAGCGCGGCGCCGTCGGTGTCGGTGCCGCCGTAGGACAGCAGCGCCACGGCCTGCGCGCCGCCGACCGCCCATACCTCGTCGACGCCGAGCAGCGCGGCGGCCGCCAGGATCGTCGGGTGCGGCAGTCCGCCGAACTGGGCCTGCGGCGGCGAGGCGACGACCAGCGATTCCACGCCCGCGGCCTGGGCCGGGACGACGTTCATCACGACCGAGGACGGGTAGACGGCATTGCCGCCGGGCACGTACAGCCCGACCCGCTCCACCGGCACCCACTTCTCGGTGACGGTGCCGCCGGGCACCACCTCGGTGACGGTGTCGGTGCGGCGCTGGTCGGCGTGCACCTTCCTGGTCCGCTCGATGGCGACCTCGAGCGCGGCGCGCACGGCCGGGTCCAGCTCCTCGAGTGCCTTGGCCAGCTCGGCGACGGGGACGCGCACCGCGGCGGGGCGAACGCCGTCGAACTTCTCGCTGTAGTCCAGCGCGGCTTCGGCGCCCCGGTCGCGGATGTCCTCGACGACCGGCCGCACATGATGCAGCACCGAGTCGACGTCGACCCCTCCGCGCGGCAGCGCGGTGCGCAGCTCGGCAGCGGAGGGAGTACGACCGCGCAGATCGACGCGGGCGAGCTCGATGCGGGGAGTCATATCGGGGTGCAGTCCTGTCTGTGCGTGGCTCAGGTCAGGTACCAGCCTAATGGGCGCCCGCCATCGCTTTTCCGGCACATCCCGCCGAAGACGACGGACCCGGCAGGGTTGTCCCCGCCGGGTCCGTCATCGATCCGTTGTCCGGGCCGGCTGTCAGCGGGTGTCGCCGTCGATCCGCAGGCTGCCGCCGGAGTTCACGACCCGCATGACCATGGCCTTGGTCTGGCCGTTGATGGTGATGCTGGCCAGGCGCATGTCGGTCGAGCCGTCGGCGTTGTTGCCCTTGACCGCGGTGATGCTGGCAAAGGTGTCGACGGTGCGGTCGTTCCAGTACTCCCGGAACGCGGCCTCACTGCCGTAGACCTTCTGCGCGGCCGGGGTGAGCAGCGACCACGAACCGGCCGGGTTGGAGAAGAAGTCCTCCACCAGCAGGCCCGCCGAGCCGATGTCGACGGTGCCGACATTGGTGGTCTGGCCGAGCGCGGCCGGGACCGCGCTGGGCGACGCCGGACCGGCCGAGGCCTGCACCGAGGTCGACGGGTTCGCCTGCACCTGCGGCGAATTCGAGTCCGAGCTGTTCATCGCGCTGACCGCGACGGCGATGGCGGCGATCACGGCGCCGACACCGGAACCGATCAGCACCGCACGGCCCTTGCCCGCCTGCTTGCGCGGCAGGGGCGCGGGCTGGGTGGTTGTCGGCGGGTGCGCTGCGGTGTCGTGGCGCATCGGCGGGCGCGGGTTCGACCGGATCTGCCTGGTCGTCGCGGTGGACGCGCCCGCATGCGAGGTCCGGTGCCCGGACTGCCGGATCACCTGGGTCGCGGCCGACGAGTTGCGGCGGCCGTAGGCCTCGCTGGCAGGCACGAACCCGGCGGGCACGGCATCGGCGTCGGCGAACGCGGCCAGCGCGTCGCGGGACTCGGTCATCGTCGGCCGGTCCAGCGGGTCCGGGCTGAGCAGGTCGAGCAGGAAGTCGGTGGCCGGGCCCGCATTGCGCGGCTCGCGCACCTGACCGTTGGCCGCCGCGTAGAGCACGGCTAGTGGATTGGCGTTGGCGCCGTAGGGCGGTTCACCCTCCAGCGCGTGGAACAGCGTCGCACCCAGCGCGAACACGTCGGCGGCCGGCGTCGGATCGGCACCGCGCGCGACCTCCGGCGCCAGGTAGGCGGCGGTGCCGCAGATCAGGCCCGTCTCGGTGAGGGTGACGTCACCGGCAGCGCGGGAGATGCCGAAGTCGGTGATCTTCACCTCACCGTGCTCGCCGAGCAGGATGTTGCCCGGTTTCACGTCACGGTGCACGAGTCCGGCCTGGTGGGCGGCGATCAGCGAGGACGCGACCTGCTCACCGATGCGGGCGACCTCGGTCAGCGGCAGCGGACCCTTCTGCCCCAGCTCGGCGGCCAGGCTGACCGACTTGAGGTACTCCATCACCAGGCACGGGTCACCGTTGTGCTCGGTGATGTCGAAGACGACGATGGCGTTGGGATGCTGGAATCGCGCCGCGTTGCGGGCTTCCCGAATCGCACGCTGGCGCAAGACATCCCGCTCACCCTCGGGCAGGCTGGGCTTGATGTGGATCTGCTTCACAGCCACGGAGCGTTGGAGGCGTTCGTCGACAGCGCGCCATACAACGCCTGTGCCGCCGCTACCAATACGCTCGACCAGGCGGTAATGCTCCGCGATCTTCTGACCGGTATCGATGGCGCCTACTCCGAACCTTCTCGAAATTGTGACATCCCGCGTATTGACCATGGATATGGTCCGTCGACGAGTGTAGCTGGCCCGGTGCGGACCGCGTGCGGCAGCGGGGGGATTGCCCGCCCACCTAGGGTGACATAGATCATTGTTTGGCTCTCAGCATCCGTCCGGCCGCCTCCACCGCGGGCCCCGAACTGCCCGCGTCGGCGACGAAGACCGCGAACGCGAGGTCACCGTCGATGCCGACGAACCAGCCGTGCGCGTGCTCGTCGTCGAGGTATTCGGCGGTGCCGGTCTTGCCGAGCAGCCCCGGAATATCGCGTAACGCGGTGGCGGTTCCGGCGGACACCGTCTCCCCCATCATGGTCTCTATCTGCGACGTCACGTCGGCGGGCACCGCCGCGGACGCCCGGTCCGCGGTACCGGGCCGCCCGCGCACGATGGCGGGCGCCGGCGCGGAGCCGTGCGCGAGCGAGGCGGCGACGAGCGCCATCCCGAACGGCGAGGCGGTGACTGTGCCCTGCCCGATGCTCGACTCCACCCGCTGGGCCGGGTCCTGCGCGGGTGGGACCTTCCCGGTGACGGTCGTCAAGCCGGGTGTCACATAATCCACCCCCAGACCGAGCTGCGCGGCGGCCGCGGTGAGCCCGTCGGCGGGCAAGCGCACGCCGAGTTCGGCCATCGTGGTGTTGCAGGAGCGAGCGAACGCGGTATGCAGCGGCACCGGTCCGAGATCGAAGCCGTTGTCGTTGGGAATCGTGCGGCCCTCGATGGTCGCGCGGCCTGGGCAGGGCAGCACGGTGTCGATGTTCACCCCGCCCGCCTGCAGCGCGGCCGAGACGGTGACGGTCTTGAAGGTGGAGCCGGGCGGGTAGAGGCCGGTGAGCGCGATCGGGCCTTGCGCGTCGGCCGGTGCGTTCTGCGCGACGGCCAGGACTTCCCCGGACGACGGCCGCAGGGCCACGATCGCGGCGGGCTGGGTCAGCGGGGTCAGGGCGGCCTCGGCGGCGTTCTGCAGGTCGATGTCGACGGTGGTCGCGATGTCGGTGGTCGGGGTCGGGTCGGGTCCGGCGATGCGCTGGGTGCCCTGGGCGGTCTGCGCGCGCACCGCCCACCCCGCCGCGCTGTCGGCCTGCTGCTGCCAGAGTTCGGCCAGACCCGATGTCGTCGGTCCGGCCAGGGACTTGTCGACGGTGAGCAGCCTGGTCTGCGGTGCGAGCGTCACGCCGCGCACTCCGCTCAGCGCTTGCTGGACCGGGGCGATGTCGGCTTCGCGCAAGGCGACCGCGGTGATCGGTTTGCCCTGCGCCGCAGCCAGATCCGCCCGCAACGTGGCCTCGCTGACACCGTGCGGCGCGAGCAGCGCGGCCGCGGCGGCCAGATCGGCGTCGGGTGCGACGGTCACCAGCGTCACCACCTGCTGGGTCATCAGGTCACCGCCCGAGGAGTCCAGCACGCGCGCGGGTTTCGGATAGACGGGGCTGTAACCGAGCGGTCCGAGCTCGAGCCCGGGGGCGACGGTCGCGGGATTCCAGTCGATCTTCCAGCCGTCGGTGTCGGCGGCGGTGCCGGTGCTGGTGTAGGTCCACTCGTTGCGGCCCTCTGGGCCGAATTTCCAGGTCGATTCGAGGGTGAAGGAGCTGTCGTCGGTAGCCGACACCCGGACCGAGTCGTTCTTTCCGAGGTTCTCGAACAGGGTGGTCAGCACCGGACGGGCCTGGTCGGGAGCGTCGGTGATGGCCGCGGCCGCGGCGGCGTCACCGCTGCTCAGGGCAGCGGCGAAAGCGTCGGCGACGGTCTGTGGCTGATCGGGTCCCGACGAGCACGCGACCGGCAACAAGGCGAGCGCGAGGAGCAGGACCGGTGTCTTGCGGGAGATGCGCACAGGGCCGAGGGTAGCCGGAGTCGCGGCGTCGGTACGCATCTCGCTCGTTACCACCAGCCGGTGATCGCCCCGATCTGGCGCCCGAGCTCGGGGGCGAGCGAGCGCGCGTAGCTGGCGGTCAGGTGGTGTTCGTCGCGGTAGATGAGCACATTGCCCTCGACGACCCGGCACCGCTGCGGCCTGCACACGGCATCGGAGAGATCGAGCAGAGAGACGTTCGGGTACCCGGCCGCCGGTTCCGCGGCCGGGTCGACGGCGTCGAGCGCGTCGGCACGGTCCAGTCCGCAGCTGTCGGGATCGCCGCGGTGGGCCAGGCAGTCGGTGGCGCGGTAGAGGACGCCGTCGCGGCGCAGTCGCGGAGTATCGCGCAGCGCCAGCACATTCAGGCCGCGGTCCTGCATCGCCGACCACACCTCGAGGTATTCGCCGGGTACCTCGTCACCCAGACCGTCCTTGCGATACCGCGTGGACAGGGTGAGCACCCAGTCCGGCGGCTCGGCGGCCAGCCGGTCGAGCACCTCCACCGACCATTCGTGGCATTCGGGGAACGGCCATTCGGCATACGAGGGCTGATCGGCGAGGGTGACCGGGCATCCCTCCTTGAGATAGGAGACCACCCGGATGCCGTGCTCGACGCCGAGCAGTTCCAGCGCGGGAATCCAGTGCTCGGAGTGCGATCCGCCGACCACCGCGATCGAGCGGGTGGCGGTGTGGTCGCCGTAGGTACAGGTGCGGACCTCGCGGTTGGGGGTGATGCAGCCGTCGGTCGTCGGCGGCGGCGAGTCGGCCTGCCCTTCGAACACGGTGGGGCGCATCGGTTCCGGCGAGTACTCCGCGCCCGACAGCAGGGCGGCCGCCCCCGGATACCGGTCGACGTCGAGTGCCTGCGGCGGCACCGCAGGATTGGCCCGCAGCACCAGCTGCCAGCTCAGCGCCGAGGCGAGCACGGCGACGGCGAGCGCGCCGACCAGCACCCCCGTCGGCCGATGCCTGCCGACGGGGCTGTCCTGGCCGGTCGGCGGCAGCCGCAACGGCGTCTCGATCAGGCGGGTGGTGGCATACGCCAGCACCAGCGAGACGCCGATCACGATCAGCCCGTCGGCAAGGCCGGCGTGCGCGCGGCCGGATTCGGCCAGATAGAAGATGAGAATCGGCCAGTGCCATAGATACAGCGGGTAGGCGATGGCGCCGAGTTCGGTGCAGACCCGCCCGGCCAGCACCCGGTTCGGCCACGCCGCCACCCCCGCGACACCGAATCCGGAGGCGATCACCAGGCACGCCGCGGCTACCGGCCACAGCGCCGCCACCCCGGGAAACTGGATGGCGCCGTCGAAGATCGGACCGCACGACAGCACCATCAGCAGACCCACCGCGGCGGCGAATCCACGCATTCGCCGCGGCAACCGCAGCCACGGCGCGGCCACGGCCAGCGCCGCACCGGCCAGCAGTTCCCAGCCGCGCGCGACGCTGTCGTAGTAGGTCCACGCCTGATGCTGCGCGGAGCCGGACGCGGCGTACCAGAACGAGAGCAACCCCACCCCGGTCAGCACCATCAGCAGCGCGGGCCGACCGGCCGCGCCACGCCGTCGCAGCCACGCCCACCCGGCCAGGACCGCGAGGATCACCAGATAGAACTGACCCTGCACCGACATCGACCACAGATGCTGCAACGGGCTGACCGACGGATCGGGCGCCAGGTAGTCGAGTTCGGCGGTCGCGAGATACCAGTTCTGCACGTAGAACATCGAGGCCAGCGTCTGCGCCGCCGTCTCACCCAGCTGGGTGTACGGCCGCAGGGCGACCGTGGCGAGCACGATGGCCGCCAGCACCACCACCAGCGACGGCATCAACCGGCGCACGGTGCGCCGCGCGGTCACCCGGGCGGACACACCACCACGGCGTTCGACCCCGCGCACCACCGCGCCGGTGAAGAAGAACCCCGACAGCACGAGAAACACGTCGACCCCGCCGGATACCCGGCCCGCCCACACGTGGAACGCGACGACCAGCGCGATCGCGACACCACGCAACCCGTCCAGGTCCTGCCTTCGCCCGGCCGAGGCGACGACGGGTCGACGAAGAACCGCCGTCTCCGGCGCAACCGCGGACGCGGACTGAACTTTCGGCACGAACGACCCCAACGATTCGGACCCCACAGCACACAGCGGGGGTTGTTTCCCGGCAAGTAACCATCAATTTGCCGTAGCGTCACGTGGGAAGCAAACCGCCGAGCCGTGGTCGAGGCCCGAGATGTGGGCCGCTAGTGGGTCCGCCAGGGCATCGTCACCAGCGTGGCCGCGTCGGATTCGTCGAGGTCGATGTCGAATACCTCGGTCAGCACCTTGGGCAGTTCGCCCGGTTCGAGTTCCCGCGAGTACCCGGTGCCGTCGGGATATTCGGTGGTCATCGTCATATCGTCGAGAATGTGGTGGACCTCGGGCAGGAACCGCTGCAGGAAGGGCCGGGTGGTGAACGGCGATCGCGGCGACGTCGAGACGAAGTGGTTGCCGACGGCGTAATCGATCCGGTACTGCGGGTTCTCGGTGAAGGTGTAGCGATCGATCCAGCCGTCGCGGCCGAACTGGAACAGCACCCACAGGTCGCCTGCGCGGCGTTCGAGGCGGTAGCGCCACTCGCCGAGACTGAATTCACCACGCCCGTCGACCAATTCGAACGGTTCGAGCGGGCCGAAGCCGAAGCCGACGTCGCAGATCCAGACGCGATCGTCGTCGGGTGTCGTCACCCGCAGCAGGGCGTGGGTGGCGGGCCGGATCGCCCCGTCGGCGAGCGCGCCGTAGGTGACACGGCCGCTCAGGCCGGAGACACCGAACCCGAACCGTTCCAGCACGGCGGCGAACACGCCGACGTTCTCGAAGCAGTAGCCACCGCGGCGGCGCCGGATCAGCTTGTCCTGCAACGCCTCCAGCTCGAGTGGAATCCCGCGCCCGAGGATGATCTCGAGATTTTCGAAGGGAATCGTCGTGGTGTGGCCGCGAACCAGCGCACGCAACGTGTCGACGGAGGCGGTGCGCGGTCCGTCGTAGCCGATCCGGGCCAGATAGGCCCCCAGATCCAGGTCCTCGCCCAGCCAGCGGTCGTCGCGTCGCGCAGCAGCCTCGGTCATACGTCGCACAACCGCGCGGCGGCGATCCTTGTTCCCGGCCGTGACCGTCGCGACCGCACCCGCGGACGCGACGGTCCAGCACTCAGCCCAGCGCGACCGCCGACCCGCGGTGCAGCTGCACCGGCTCGGTCTTGCTCGCGGTGTCGGCATCGATGCCCTTCGCGGCCGGATTCGCCTGCTCCAGCTGCGGCTTGCGGTCGAGCAGCGTCTTGGTTAGCACGCAGGCCAGGTTCGCGTCCAGGTCGTCGCGGACGACGAGCAGGTTGGGCACCACGATGGTGGGCACGTCGGCGGCGAGGCCGTAGGTGGCGGCGGGGATGGCCGCCGTCTCGTACACCGGGTTGATCTCCTTCAGCTTGGGCAGCACCCCGGTGATGTCGAGGAAACGGACCTTGTCCCTGGCGGTGGTGAACAGGTCAGTGATGCCGGGCGTCGGCAGGCCACCCGACCAGAACATCGCGTCGATGGAACCGTCCTTGAGGCCGTCGACGGTTTTGGTCAGGTCGAGGCGTTGCGCGGAGACATCGCTGTCAGGATTGAGACCGGAGGCTTGCAGCACGCGCTGCGCGATGACCTCGGTGCCCGATTTGGGCGATCCGGTGGACACCCGCTTGCCGCGCAGGTCGGCCAGCGAGTTGATCCCGGCGTCGGTGCGCACGATCACCTGGGTGTAGTTGTCGTAGAGCCGGGCCAGCGCGCGCACCGGCTGCGGGCTGGTGAAGCTGCCCTTGCCCTGCACGGCGTCGGCGGCGGAGTCGGCCAGCGAGAAGCCCACCTGGTAGGTGCCGCCGACGACCTGCTGGATGTTCTGCACCGACGCGCCGGTCTCGGCGGCGGTCGCCTTGACCGTGCCCCCGGTGGCGGCCGAGATCTGCTCGGCGTAGGCATTGCCCAGCGCGAAGTACACGCCGGTCGCGTTGCCGGTGGCGATGCCGATCCTGGTGTCCTGCTTCACTTCACAGGTCACCTCGCCGCCCGCGTCGGCGGTCGGGGTGTCCTGCCGCCCGCCGCATCCGGTGAGCAAGGCCGCCGCGGCGGATACCGCGACCACGGCGACAACTGTTCTGACCATGAGGTCCCTCTCGTCGGAGCTGATGTCCACGGATCACGATGTGTCCGTGGCTGTTCGGCGTCGCATCCGGTCGACGACGCCCGCGAGTACGGCGACGAGCAGCACCGCGAGCCCGATGCCGGTCGCGGTCGGATTCGGGTAGAGCAAGGTCAAACCGGCCACCGCGGCCAGCCCGCGCGGGACCGGCCCGACCGCGCCGATGCCGAACAGCCAGCCGCCCGTCGCCGCCGCCAGCGCCGCCACGCCGACACAGGCGGCCGCGCTCACCCACAGCACGTCGAGCAGGGCGCCGCGGCCGAGCAGGTGCTGGCCGGAGTCGGTGAGCACGAACATCAGCGGCACCAGGAACGCGGGCAGCGCGTATCGCAGGGCCGCCCACATGGTGGGCATGGCTTTCGCTCCGGTGACCGCGGCCGCGCCGACGGCGGCCAGCGCGGTCGGCGGCGTCACCTCCGAGAGCACCGAGAAGTAGAAGACGAACATCGCGGCCGCCGGCGCGGCGACGTCCAGGTCGAGCAACGCGGGCCCGATGATCACCCAGCCGATGACGAACGACGCCGTCACCGGCACCGCCAGCCCCAGCAGCGACAGCGCGATCGCCGCCAGCACCGCGGTCGTCGCCAGGACCACGGCGGGGTCGTCGGACAGCACCGACCCGGCCCGCACCAGCAACGACGCCAGTTGCGCGCCGAGGCCGGTCTTGGTGGTCATCGCCGTGATCACGCCCGCCGCCGCACACACCGCGACCACGGGCAGCGCCGAGCGCATGCCGAGCGACAGCGCGCGCAGGGCCTCCAGCGCGAACTGCCCGATCTCCTTGCCCGACCACCGCCGCCCGTCGGCACTCGGAACAGCTTGTTGGCCAGCTACTTTCGCGTCTTCGTCGCCGGATGCCGCCCGCGCGCGCAGCATCCGGTCCGGCACGGCCAGGATCAGGGCGAGCACCGTGGCGTAGACGACGGCGCGGGTCGCGCTCATCCCGGCCAGCAGCAGCACGACGATCACGATCAGCGAGGAGAAGTGATACCCGAAGCGCCCCAGCAGTTTCCACCACGGCGTCGGCAGCGGTCCGTCGGCGAGGTCGGCGGGCGAGCGTCCTTCGGCGTGGATGCGGCGGGCGTCGATCTCGACCGACAGCAGGATGCCGAGGTAGTAGAGCAGCGTCGGGATCAGCGCCCAGCCGAGCACTGTCACGTACGACACGTCGAGATATTCGGCGACGATGAACGCCGCGACGCCCAGCGTTGGCGGCGACAGGATCGCACCGACACCGGCCGCGGCGAGCATGCCGCCCGCCTGTTCGGGCCGGTAGCCCGCCCGGCGCAGGATCGGCCAGGTGACCGCGCCGGTGCTCACCGCGGTCGCGGTGCCCGACCCGGAGACGGTGCCGAGCAGGAACCCCGACACCACCGCTGTCCGTCCCGCCGCGCTGTGCGAGCGACGGAACAGCGAAACCGACAGATCGACGAAGAACCGTGCGGCACCGGAGAATTCGAGGACGGCTCCGTAGAGGGTGAACAACACGATGTAGCTGGCCGCCACGTCCAGCGGCGTCCCGTAGAAGCCGCTGCCGGAGTTGTACAGGGCGTCGACGATCTGGTCGACATCGAGTCCGGCGTGCGCGATCGCCCAGTCCTGCGGCAGCAGTCCGCCGTAGTAGCCGTAGGCGAGGAACACCAGGCACACCGCGGGCAGGATGATCCCGGTGGTGCGCCGGCACGCTTCCAGCACCAATACCAGCAGCAATCCGCCCATCACCACATCCAGTGGCGCCAGCATCCCCTGCCGGTCGAGGAACGCGTTGTAACCGCCACCCGCGTCGCCGATGCGCACCGGCAGGATCGGATACAGGCACACCAGCAGCGCGACCGCGGCCAGCACCCAGTCGAGCGCGGCGGGACCGTCGGCGCGATCGAGCCTGCCCCACCAGGACCGGTAGCTCAGGTACACCAGCGGCAGCGCGACGGCGAGAAACACCACCAGGTAGTACTGACTGCCTTCGGCCAGCGGCCGGAACACCTGCCACACCGACAGCAGCGCCAGCCCGAGCGCGACCACGGCGACCAGCAGGCCCGCGAACCCGGACAGCACCCGCGCAGGCCGCTCCTCGTCGTCCACGCCCAGTTCAGCGGCAGTGACGACCGGTGGCGCTGAGCTCATGAGCGGACCATAGCAACGGGATTCGCGCGTCGGAGTGAAAACGACGACCGCACGGTCTGCACAAAATGGACATTTCGCGCCGGTCGATTCGGCCGCCGATCAGCGCAGCGAACCCGCGGATGGCGAGACTGTCGGTGCCCACACCTACGATCCGGACATGCTCTCGATCGATGTCGCGCAGCGACGCGCACGCCTGGCGACCCGGCATCGCCTCGCGCCGTCGGCTCGCTCGACCGACCCCGTCGACATCGCCCGCTCGATGGTGGTGCTGCACGCCACCGATCCGGCGACGGTGTACCTGTCGGTCGGCGCCCGCGGCATCGATCTCACCCCGGTGGATGTCGAGAAGGCGCTCTACGACGACCGCACCCTGCTGCGGCTGCTCGCCATGCGCCGCACCATGTTCGTCGCGCCGACCGAATTGCTGCCGGTCCTGCAAGCCTCCACCTGCGATGCGCTCGCGCACAAGCAGCGTCGCGCCTACGGCCGCTATATCGAGCAGGCCGGGGTCGTCGACGGCGACATCCAGTCCTGGCTCAGCGATGTCGAGGCCGAGACGCACACCGCGCTGCTGGCCCGCGGGGCGGCGACCGGCGTGCAGTTGAGCAAGGACGTGCCGCGCCTGCGCACCCAGATCGATACGGCTCCCGGCAAGTCGTATTCGAAGCCGACCAGCATCACCACCTGGGTCCTGGTGGTGCTCGGCGCCGAGGGCCGGATCGTGCGCGGGCGCCCGAACGGCAGCTGGGCCAGTAGCCAGTACACCTGGGCGCCGGTCGAAACCTGGCTGCCACAAGGGTTCTCCCCTGTTCCGGCCGAGCAGGCCCGGGTGGAACTGGTGCGCCAGTGGCTCCGCGCCTTCGGGCCCGCTCCTGTCACCGACCTGAAGTGGTGGACCGGCTGGACCCTCGGTGAGGTCCGAAAAGCCCTGGCGCACCTGGATACCGTCGAGGTCGACCTGGACGGAGTCACCGGCATCCTCCTCGCCGACGACCTCGACCCGGCGCCCACCCCGGAGCCCTGGGCCGCCCTGCTCCCCGCCCTCGACCCGACTCCCATGGGCTGGCAGTCCCGCGACTGGTTCCTCGGCCCGCACGCCGAGGCCCTGTTCGACCGCAACGGCAATATCGGCCCCACCATCTGGGCCGACGGCCGCATCGTCGGCGGCTGGGCCCAACGCTCCGACGGCGAAGTGGTGACCGGGCTCCTCGAAGACATCGACGCCGACACCCGGAAGCTGATCGATGCCGAAATAGACCGCACCACAACCTGGTTCGGCGAAGTCCGCGCCATCCCCCGCTTCCGCACCCCACTACAACGCGAACTCACCGCCTGATCCTGCCCGCCGTCGAGGCGGGCGCCTCGGAACCGGTGACCGGTTACCTGCTCACATATCGAGGCCGAGGTCGAGCACGCGGACCGAGTGGGTGAGGGCGCCGATGGCGAGGTAGTCGACGCCGGTGCGGGCGTAATCGGCGGCCTGTTCGATCGAAAGCCCGCCCGAGGACTCGAGTTTCGTGTTCGGGGCGGCGGCGTCGCGGCGCTGGACGGCGGCCTGGGTCTGCCACAGCGGGAAGTTGTCGAGCAGGACCAGTTCGACGTTCTCGGCCAGCACCGCGTCGAGCTGTTCGAGGCTGTCCACCTCGACCTCGCAGGCGATGTCGGGAGCGAGCTCACGGACGGCACGCAGGGCGTTGACCACCGAGCCCGCGGCGACCACGTGGTTGTCCTTGATCAGTGCCGCGTCACCCAGCCCCATCCGGTGATTCACACCGCCACCCACGCGCACCGCGTACTTCTGCAGCGCCCGCAACCCTGGCAGCGTCTTGCGGCTGTCACGGATCTCGCAGTCGGTGCCGTCGACCTCGTCGACCCAGGCCGCGGTGGCGGTGGCGATGCCGGACAGGTGGCACACCAGATTCAGCATGGTCCGCTCGGCGGTGAGCAGACCGCGCGTCGGGGCCTCGATGCTCAGCACGGTGGTGCCCGGCTCCACCCGGGTGCCGTCGGCGACCCGGTCGGTGACGGTGTAGTTCCCGGCGCCGATCACCTCGTCGAGCACGAGCAGCCCGACATCGAGCCCGGCCACGGTGCCGTGCTGGCGCGAGACCACCGAGGCCTTGCTCACCGCGTCGGCGGGCACCGTCGCGACCGTGGTGACGTCGGGTCCGTAACGCAGATCCTCGTCGAGCGCGGTACGGATCAGCGTCACCAGCTCGTCACGATCCAAGGCGGCATCCAGAGCCATCACTGCACTCCTGTTCTCGGGCGCACCGTGCGCCGGTTCGATAAGGCGTCCGTCCACCGGTCTTGCTCGGGCGACCGCGCCCGGTACTCATCGCGCACAGACCGGCACCGCGACGACATCGACGGTGGACAATTCGAGCGCGCCGTCGTCGCCCAGCCGCACCGCGGTGCTGTGTCGCCGGTCCTCGACCTGGCCCGGGTACTCCGAGCGCGTATGGCAGCCCCGGCTCTCGGCGCGGTCGGCGGCCGCGACCAGCAGCGCTCGGGCGGTCAGCGTCAGCGCGGCGTCCTCGATCCGGCGCAATGAGCGCGGGGCGTCGAAAACCCCCTCGCCGGAGCCGGTTCCGTCGAGCGGCTGGACAGCCCGCGGCGAGGCGTTGTCCAGCGGCGAGGCCACCGACCGCGCCGCCTCGATCCGCGCCAGTGCGGAACCGAGCCCGGCACCGTCACGCACGACGGAGGCGTGCTCGGTCATCACCTGCTGCACCAGGGCCCGATCGGCGAATTCCACCGTCCACGACGGGATCTCCTCGATCCGCGAGCGCACACCGTGCCGTTCGGCGGCGGCCACACCGGCCCGTTCGCCCACCACCAAACCCTCGAGCAGACTGTTGGAGGCCAGCCGATTCGCACCGTGCAGTCCGGTCCTGGCGACCTCACCCGCGGCATACAGCCCGGGAACCCCAGTCCGCCCGTGAGTGTCGGTCAGCACCCCACCGCACTGGTAGTGCGCACCGGGAGCGACCGGAATCAGTTGCGCCACAGGGTCGATCCCGGCCGCCAGACACGAAGCGGTGATCGTCGGGAACCGCTGCGCGAAGCCATCGATCCGGCGCGCGTCGAGGAAGACGTGATCGGTCCCCGTCGCCCGCATCCGCTCCGCGATGGCCCGCGACACCACATCCCGTGGCGCCAGATCACCCCGCGGATGCACGCCCGCCATCACCGAGTCACCTTCGCGATCGACAAGAATCGCGCCTTCACCGCGCACGGCCTCGCTGATCAACGGCCGCCTGCCCACTCCGCCGGGCGTATAGAGCACCGTCGGATGGAACTGCACGAACTCGAGATCGGCCACCGCCGCCCCGGCCCACAGCGCCAGCGCCACACCGTCACCGGTCGCGCCGGGCGGATTGGTACTCGAGGCGTAGAGCTGTCCGAGCCCGCCGGTCGCCAGCAGCACCGCGGGAGTGCGCACGACACCGAAACCGTTGTCCGACACCGCGACGACGCCACGCACACCGTCGGGCCCGGTCACCACGCGCAGGGCGGCGGCGCCGAACAGCACCGGCAGGCCCGCCGCGTTGAGCGCCCGCTGCACCTCGGCCCCGGTGGCGTCACCACCGGCGTGAATGATCCGGCGGGTACTGTGCCCGCCCTCGCGGGTCCGCGAGATCTGGCCGTCCCGACCGAGATCGAAGACCGCGCCGAGGTCGGTCAGCGCCGCCACCGCCGCCTGCCCGCCCTCGACGATCGAGCGCACCGCGTCGACCTCGCACAGCCCGGCGCCGGCTTCGACCGTGTCGTGCACATGGGAATCAACCGAATCACCCTGTGGCGCGACGACAGCGATTCCGCCTTGCGCATACTGCGTCGAGGTGTCGGTGGGCCCACCCTTGCTCAGGATGAGCACCCGCAGCCCACGCAGCGACGCAGTGCGCGCGGCCGTCAGCCCCGCGACACCACCGCCGATGACCACCAGGTCGACCTCGGCCTCCCAGGAGACCGGAACCGTCGCCGTCATGGTCGTTTACCGGCTCGACCACGCGGCGAAGGGCGCGGTCACTCCCCACCACCGGGGTTGCCGATCGCGATCATCCGCTGCACCGAGGCGCGACCGGCCTCGGCCATCGCCAGGTCGACGTGCACCTCGTCGGCGCCCTCGACCAGGCAGCGCAGCAGCGCGGCCGGGGTGATCATCTTCATGTATTTGCAGGAGGCGCGATCGTTGACGGCCTGGAAGTCGATGCCGGGCGCTGCCTTGCGCAGCTGGTGCAGCATGCCGACCTCGGTCGCCACCAGCACCTGGTTCGACGTCGAGTTCTTCGCCGCGTCGATCATGCCGCCGGTGGACAGGATGTGCACCCGCTCGGCCGGGAACGCGCCCTCGCCCGCCAGGTACAGCGCCGAGGTGGCGCAGCCGCACTCCGGGTGCACGAACAGCTCGGCGTCGGGGTGAGTGCGCGCCTGCTCGGTGAGCTCGTCACCGTTGATGCCGGCGTGCACGTGGCACTCACCCGCCCAGATGTGCATGTTCGCGCGGCCGGTCTCGCGCTTGACGTGCGCGCCGAGGAACTGGTCGGGCAGGAACAGCACCTCGACGTCGGGGTCGATCGAGGCGACCACGTCGACGGCGTTGGAGGACGTGCAGCAGATGTCGGTGAGCGCCTTCACCTCGGCGGTGGTGTTGACGTAGGACACCACCTTCGCGTCGGGGTGCTCGGCCTTCCAGGCCCGCAGTTCCTCGGCGGAGATGGAATCGGCCAGCGAGCAGCCCGCGCGCTGATCCGGGATGAGCACCGTCTTGGCGGGGCTGAGAATCTTGGCGGTCTCGGCCATGAAATGCACGCCGCAGAACACGATGGTGTCCTCTTCGGCCTCGGCCGCGATCCGCGACAGCGCCAGCGAGTCGCCGACGTGGTCGGCCACGTCCTGGATCTCGGGCAGCTGGTAGTTGTGCGCGAGGATCGTGGCGTTGCGCTCACGCGCCAGCCGCCGCACCTCCTGCGCCCACTCCGGCGTCGCTTCGACACCCGTGTACCCCGTGGGTCCGTCGAAGACCGAACCCATCAGCGTCGGCTGTGTAGTCGTCGTCGCCATGGTGGCTCCCTTCCTCGTGCGAACGGCTCCATCGCCTCGATTCGCACCAAACCAGGTTTTCGACTTAGAATCGAAAACGTGCCCCATAGTAACACCATCCACGAATCGCTCACCGCGGTGTTCCAGGTTCGCCGCTTCCCCGCCGACGTTTCCGCAGGTGGCGGTGCTGCGGGTCGTTCCAGGCACCCGGAACTCGCGGTGCTGCTGTGGGAGCGGGCACTCGACCCACAGAAGGGCACCTGGTCGCTACCCGGCGGCAGGCTACGCGACGACGAGGATCTCGACGCCTCGGCCCGGCGCCAGCTCGCCGAGAAGGTCGACGTCCGCGAGCTGGCCCACCTGGAACAGCTCTCGGTGTTCAGCGACCCCGACCGCGTCCCGGCCCCGCGCCGCATCGCCTCGGCCTACCTCGGCCTGGTCCCGCTGACCACCGAACCCGAACTCCCCGCCGACACCACCTGGCATCCGGTCTCGGCACTTCCGGACATGTCCTTCGACCACCGCACCGTCGTCGACCACGCCCGCACCCGCCTTGCCGCCAAACTCTCCTACACCAACATCGCCTACGCCCTGGCCCCCGACACCTTCACCATGTCCACGCTCCGCGAAATCTATTGCGCGGCCCTGGGTTACGACGTCGACACCACCAACCTCCAACGAGTCCTCTCCCGCCGCAAGGTGATCACCCCCACCGGCGACACCGCCCCCTCCGGCCGCGCGGGCGGCCGCCCCGCCGCCCTCTACCGCTTCTCCGACTCCGGCCTCCGCGTCACCGACGAATTCGCCGCCCTACGGCCGCCGCACTGATCGGGGCCGTTCACTTCCCGGCGTCGGCGAGGATGCCGAACAGCAGGGCGTCGACACCGGCGACGAACACCTCGTCGTTGGTGATCGGGCCCTGCGCTGAGGCGGGTTCGGTCGCGAACAACGCGGCGAGGTGCGGGAAGCCGTCCGGCGGTGCGGCGAGACCGGCGCCGAGTTGCGCGGCGGACAGACCGGCCGCTTCCTGCGCGGCGAAGGTCGCGCCCCAGCCGGACAGCAGGGCGATGCCCATCATGGTCGCGCCGGCGGCGAGCCCGGCGGGGGCCAGCGCGCCGGCCATCCGGTCCAGGTAGCGCACCGAATTGGGGCCCATGGCCGTCGGGCCCGCCTGCGCCAGCCACGGGTGCCTGCGGTGCAGCGTGCGGGACTGTTCGGCGAGGGCGAGCACGTCGGTGCGCACCTCGCCGGTGGTGGCCGGGTAGTCGTATTCGCCCGCCACCCGGTCGACCATGAGCGCGATCAGGTCGTCCTTGCCGTCGACATAGCGATACAGCGAGGCGGCGGCGGTGCCGAGTTCGTCGGCGACCCCGCGCATCGAGACCGCGCGCAGCCCGCCCGCGTCGGCGCGCCGCACGCAGGCGTCGGCGAGCTGGTCGAGCGTGTACGCCGGGCGCGGCCCAGGCCTGGGAGCGCCGCCGCGCGACCACAACGAGGATCCGGTGTGCGTCATAGGTGTCAGCATGCCGCAGAACACCAGTTGCGAACAGTGTTAGCAGATGCGTATCCTGCGATTGCGAACACTGTTAGCAATGAAGGGAGAATGTCGTGCATGCCATCGAAGCCACCGCACTGACCAGGACATACGGCAGGAACACCGTGGTAGACGGGGTAGATCTGCAGGTGCCGACCGGTCAGGTACACGCCCTGCTCGGCCCGAACGGCTCGGGCAAAACCACCACGGTGCGCATGCTGGCGACCCTGGCGCGTCCCACGTCGGGCCGGGCCGCGATCCGCGGTTTCGACACCGTCGGCCAGGCCGACGACGCGAAGCGGCAGCTCGGCCTGGTCGGCCAGTTCCACGCCGTCGACCCGCGCCTGACGGGGCGGCAGAATCTCGTGCTGCTGGCCCGCCTCAACGGCTTCCGCACCGCCGCGGCCCGTCGTCACGCGGCGGAGTTGCTGGATCGCTTCGAACTGACCGCGGCCGCCGATCGCACGGCAGGCACCTATTCCGGCGGCATGCGCCGCAGGCTCGACATCATCGCGGGCATGATCGTGCGCCCCGCCGTGCTGTTCCTCGACGAGCCGACGACCGGGCTCGATCCGCACAGCCGCAACGAGATCTACACCTACGTCCGCGATTTCGTCGCCGAGGGCACCACCGTGCTGCTCACCACCCAGTACCTCGACGAGGCGCAGCGCCTGGCCGACGCGATCACCATCCTGGAAGCCGGGCGGGTGATCGCGACCGGAACTCCGGAACAGATCCTCGCGGCCGTGCCCGCCGGTCTCGACCTGGTCGTCGCCGATCCACGCCGCCACGACGAGGTGCTGGCGATCCTCGACAGCTTCGGCGGCTCGCCGGTGGATCCCTCACCGGCACAGCGTGATTCGCCGCTGGAACTGTCCTTCACCTTCGCCGGCGAGGCCCCCGGCCTGCTCACGGTCCTGCGCGCACTCGACGCGGCCGACATCATCGTCCGCGATATCGGCACCCGCGCAACCACTCTCGACGACGCGTTCCTCGCGCTCACCGGTCGCGATCGGATCGCGGCATGAGCGCCGCCGACACCCGTGAGGTGTCCGTGTACGCCGGTGCGTCGATCCTGTTCGGGCGGGTGCTGACGAACTACCGCAACTCCCCCGGCCTGTTCGCGATCACCCTGGCCGCGCCACTGGGCATGATGCTGCTGTTCGGCTTCGTCTTCGGCGGCGCGCTCGCAGGCGGCGGCGACGCCACGGCCTACCGCGCCTACCTGGTTCCCGGCGTCCTGGTCCTGGTCGCGGCCATGGGCCTGACTTCCACCGCGTCGACCGTGAACGCCGACCTGCACAGCGGATTCACCGATCGGCTCCGCGCGCTGCCGCTGTCGCCTGCGGCCGCCCCGGCCGGATTCGCGCTGGCCGAGACCGTGGTCGGAGTCCTCGCGCTCGCGCTGATGTCCGGCGCGGGATATCTGCTCGGCTGGCGGGTGGACGCGACGGTCGGCGAGGTCGCGGCGGCGATCGCGCTGTTGCTGGCGTTCCGCTGGGTCCTGGCCTGGCTCGGCATCGCGCTCGGCGCCGCGATCAAGGACGAACAAGCGCTGCAGCAGGCGGCACCGATGATCTTCGGCGCGCTGATGTTCTCCAACGTCTTCGTCCCTACCTCGACCATGCCCACCGGCGTCGCGACCATCGCGGAGTGGAATCCGGTGAGCGCCATCGTCGGGGCCCTGCGCACGCTGCTCGGGTCCGATCCGGCCGCGTCGGCGGGCGCGTGGCCGACCCAGCATCCGGTACCGGCCGCCTGGCTGTGGATCGCGGCGCTGTTCGCCCTCTCCGCACCCCTCGCGATCCGCCGCTACGCGAGTTCGGCCTGAGCAACCTGTCGGTGGTCGCTGTCACACTGCTCGCATGGACAACAACGCGGCGGACGCGAAAGAGATCACTTCTTACGACGACCCGGACGCACCGTGGAACCGGGAGTACTCGGCCGAGGAGATGGCCGGGTGGAACGACGGCGTCGTCCGGGAGTTCCGGGAGAACAGCGGCCGGGTCGGCGGCGACTACGCGGGGGCCACGCTGCTGCTGTTGACGACCACCGGCGCCAAGAGCGGTAAGCAGCATGTGGTTCCGCTGGGCGCGCTGTATCGCGGCGACGTCCTGTATGCGAGCTCGTTCATCGAGGACCGGTATCCGGCCTGGGTCCACAATGCCAAGGCCGACCCACGGGTGACGATCGAGTTGGGCGGGGAGAAGTTCGCGGCGACGGCCGAGGTGCTCACCGGTGCCAGGTACGACGAGTTCGCGGCCTGGGCGCTGGCGGAGAACTCACTGCTGGCCGAGTATCAGGCCAAGGTCGACAAGCCGCTGCCCCTGGTGGTGCTGACCCGAAATACCTAGTAGGAGCTCAGGATTCGTATCGGCGATCGCGATGCTTCGGCGCTCGCCGGTACGTCCGCCCGCTGGGCACCGCGGTGGCCGCGGACGAACTGCGCAATGCGTGGCGGCGCCGCCACGCGGCGAGATCAGGTCGCTCGGTCGGTGCGTCGGTCTCGGTCTTCTCGGTGGCGCGCATGGCCGTTCCTCCCCCGGTGCGGATATGACCTGTCGACGGTAGGTGAGCCGCCGCGCCGGGCGCCACCGGTTTTCCGGTGCGCGACAGCACGTCGTCACGGCCGCTTCGCTTCGCCCTCTTCTTCCGGCACCTTCTTCGGCAGCGGCGCGCCGATCAGCACATCGGCCCACCGCGTCGACGGATCGATATCGAGCAGCAGCGCCTTGACCAGCAGGGTCAGCGGGATGGCGAGCAGGGCACCGAGCGCGCCGATCACCCACGCCCAGAACACCAGTGACAGGAAGGTGACGGTCACGCCCAAACCGACGGCGTCACCGACGAATTTGGGCTGGATGATCGACTGGATGACGAAGTTGATCACCGAATAGACCACGATCACCCAGATCATCAGCGCAGGCCCACTGTCGAGCAGGGCCAGCAGCGCGGGCGGGATGACGCCGATGACGAATCCGACATTCGGGATGTAGTTGGTGATGAACGACAGCAGCGCCCACAGGATCGGCAGCGGCACCCCCATCAACCACAGTGCGCCACCGTCGATCACCGCCACGATCGCGCCGAACACGGTGGACACGATGAGGTACTTGCGGGTGCCCTCGGCGAAGGAGAGCAGCGCGTCGGCGATGGCGGGCCGCTGCCGCTGCACCACGGCCATCCGCTTTTCCATGGTCATCCCGTCGATGGCCATGAACAGCAGCAGCGCGAGGACGAAGAACAGATTCGAGAAGACCCCGAGCACCCCGCCGAGCAGCTGCTCGACGAACTCGACCACCTTGCCGATATCGACGCCTTCGAGGACCTGGTGGATCTGGTCGGAGCTGACGCCCAGGTCCGACAGCAGCCCCCGGACGTTGTCGAGCAGCGAGTCCAGCTGGTCGGCGTACTCCGGGACCAGCGAGGCCAGTTGCCACGCCGACACCGCAAGTGCCCCGCCGATTCCGAGCAGAATCGCCACCACCGCGAGTAGGGCGATGATCATCCCCGCCCACGCGGACCACCCGCGCCGCTGCGCCCAGCTCTGCAACGGCTGCACCGCGATGGTGAGCATGAGTGCCAGGAAGACCGGTCCGACGATGCCGGAGAAGACTTTCAGCCCCCCGATCACGACGACGCCGGCGGCCAGCGACAGCAGGACGATCAGCCCGCGAGGAATCGACCAGGACGGTAGCGCTGCTGCGCCCGTGCTCGGCTCGGACATCGGCACTCCCTCGGTCGGGTGAACTCAGCCGGAGAGGACTTCGCGCTGCGCCGCCCAGCCCTCCGGAAACCGACGCTAAGGAGGTCACGGGCGGCGCACATCGCCCGTTCCGGATGAATCCGGCTAGGCGGTCTTCATCTGCGGGGCAGGCGGTGGCTCCGTCGTCCGCCTGCCCAGCCGCCCGACGGCCCAGAACGCCAGCTCGACCACCCAGAACAGCCACAGCGACAACGTCACCACGACGACGGGCACCGTCAGGAACACCACCGACGGCACCGCGATCACGACCCAGCGCGCGATGTCACCGGGCGTCGCGCCGCGCAACCGGCTACCCAGACGCACTGCGGCCCACATCATCCAGCGCCGCGGCGTCGAGACCGCGAACTCGTGCAGGCAGCGACGGAAGATACCGTCGGCGTCGGCGCGGCTGATCGTGTCCGTGCGGCACAGGTAGTCGTGCAGGATCGCGGCCCTGGTGTAGGCGCCGTAGCGCGGGATCAGCCAGACCAGCGAACGTGGCACCGAAGCGAAGTCGGTGCGGAAACCGGCGGGGACCGTAAAGGTTTGGACCGCACCCTGATACGTGAGCGGCTCGATGAGGCGCCAGAATTTCGCGTCCAGTTCCTCGACGACCGGACCACCACCGATGAATGCCACGACCGCTCCTCTCGAGCCGTCTACCTGCCGTTATAGACGATGGTAGAGACCAGGGGCGACGTGGAATCGCGCTCAGGCGCGCGGTTGCGGACTCGCATCGAAATCGCCGCTCGGCCGATACTCCTCGGCCTGGGCAGGCAGCGGATAGTCGTCGATCTCGGCCGGGCGCAGATCGCCGAGCAAACCCGCAGTGCCGGAACCGAGATCGGTGCGCGGGTGCAGCGCGGCGAGGAACAACAGCACGAGCGCGGCCAGGAACGGTTGCACCAGCAACGCGAGATCGGTGCCCACCTCGGCGGGCAACGCGACGATCTGCCCGACCGCGGGATCGTCCGGACGCGGATGCCGCAGCTCGGCGACCGCTTCGCCCACCCACATCATCACCGCGGCACCGAGACCCGAGGCGAGCAGGATCCCGACGACCAGCAGGGGCCCGCGTACGCTCCGCACCCGCCAGGCCGCGGCCGCGCTCAGCACCGCGACCACCGCACCGAGGCACAGGAACATCCCGACGGCGTCGAACAGGTGCAGGCTCTCGCCGGTGAGCACGGCGGCGCGACCGGGCTGGGTCACCCGCAGCCGTTCGGTCGGCGCGAGCAGTCCCCAGGCCACGCCCGCCGCCGCGCTCACCACGAGCACGGCGGCCGCGACGACACCGACGCCGATCAGTTCACGGCGCAGCACCTCGGGGCGCGGCCCGGCACCGACCTCGGCCACCACTACCGGCGTTCCAGCTGCGCCGATTCGATGACCCCGTGCCGGGAGCACTTGGCCCACCAGCCGTCGGGGCTCACCTGCACGATCATCCGCCGGCCGCACTGCTCGCAGAAGCGCGGCGGCTCGAGCCCGAGCGCCGCCGACGCGGGCATCGCGTCGGCGAGTCCGGGCACGATCCGCTTGCCGGTGAACGGGTTATAGCGCTCGTCCATATCAGTCACCCTACTGTGCCGATGCCTCAGAGGGTTTCGTTGAGCGCCTTGATCGGCATCTTCAGTTCACCCAGCAGATCGAGATCCGATTCGGCGGGACGGCCGAGGGTGGTCAGGTAGTTGCCGACGATGACGGCGTTGATACCGCCGAGCATGCCCTGCTTGGCGCCGAGGTCACCGAGGGTGATCTCACGACCACCGGCGAAGCGCAGAATGGTGCGCGGCAGCGCGAGGCGGAACGCGGCGATGGCGCGCAGCGCGTCGGCGGCGGGCAGCACCTCGAGGTCACCGAAGGGGGTGCCGGGACGCGGGTTGAGGAAGTTCAGCGGCACCTCGTCGGGCTCGAGCGAGGCCAGCTGCGCGGCGAATTCGGCGCGCTGCTCGATGGTCTCGCCCATGCCGAGGATGCCGCCGCAGCAGACCTCCATGCCCGCCTCGCGCACCATCCGCAGGGTGTCCCAGCGCTCCTCGTAGGTGTGCGTGGTGACGACCTTCGGGAAGTGCGACTTGGCGGTCTCGAGGTTGTGGTTGTAGCGGTGCACGCCCATCGCGGCGAGCTGGTCGACCTGCTCCTGGTTCAGCATGCCCAGCGAGCAGGCGACCTGGATGTCGACCTCGTTGCGGATGGCCTCGACACCCGCGGCGACCTGCGCCATCAGGCGCTCGTCCGGGCCGCGGACCGCGGCGACGATGCAGAACTCGGTGGCGCCGGTCTTGGCGGTCTGCTTGGCCGCCTCGACCAGGCTGGGGATGTCGAGCCAGGCCGCGCGCACCGGCGACTGGAACAGGCCCGACTGCGAGCAGAAGTGGCAGTCCTCGGGGCAGCCGCCGGTCTTGAGGCTGATGATGCCCTCGACCTCGACCTCGGGACCGCACCACTTCATCCGCACCTCGTGGGCGAGCTCGAGCAGCGCTTCCAGGCGATCGTCGCCGAGGCGCAGCACCTCGACGGTCTGCGCCTCGGTGAGGCCTTCGCCGCGCTCGAGCACCTGCTCACGGGCGATGGCCAGAATGTCGGTCTGGACGGGTGCCTGCGTCACGACGTGATGTCCCTTCGACGGGGTACGTGCACGTGGCACGGGTGTGATCCACCCGGCGTAGCCGTGCAACTTGAACGGTGTTCAGGCTAGGGTAGCTGCTAAGGGTGAGACACGACACCCGGGTCGGTGAATTCGAACGGAAGGACGCGCGTGCAGCTGCGGAAGACGGATGTGGTCGATGCCGCCGTCGACATTCTCGACCAGTACGGACTCGCCGATCTGACGATGCGCAGGCTCGCCGGTGCGCTGCAGGTGCAGCCGGGCGCGCTGTACTGGCACGTCAAGGACAAGCAGTCGCTGCTGGGCGCGGTCGCCGACCGGATCCTGGCGCCGATGGACGAGCCGATCACGGCCACCGGATGGCCCGAGCAGCTCACCGAACTCGCCCACCGCCTGCGCGACTGCCTGCTCGCCTACCGCGACGGCGCCGAGCTGGTCTCGGCCACCTACGCCTCGCGCCTGACCACCAGCAAGGCGCGCGAACGCCTCGCCGGAATCGTCATCCGGGCCGGAATGACAAGGGAGGAAGCCGAACTCACGGCCTACACCCTGCTCTACTACGTCCTCGGCCAGACCGTCGACGAGCAGTCCCGCATGCAGATGGACTCCGTCGGCGCGCTGCCCGACGGAGCCTCTCCGCTGCTCGAAACCCCCGATCCCACAGCCCGTTTCGACTTCGGTCTGCAGCTGTTCATCGCGGGCGTGCGCACCATCCTCGGTACGCGGGTGCGCTGATCGAGAGCTAGGCGCTGCCGGTCATCATCCCGAGCAGCTGGAACGGCATCATCGCGTACATGAACGCGACCCAGATCGGTCCCCGCACGGGATCCCCCGCGAGATAACCCTCGACCAGCCAGTTGATGACATCGGTAGATCCCATGGCGTCCACTCCTTGTCGTTACTTCGGTTCACTATCACTGTCGGGGTAGCCGATCACGGCGTTACCGCATTTCGTAGCGCCGCGCGTAGCGGGTGGGGGGTTCACCGAAGATCGTGCGGAAGTCGCGGCTGAGGTGCGCCTGGTCGGCGTACCCGAGCTCGGCGGCGGTTGCAGCCCAATCGATCTCGGTTCGCTCGGCGAGACGCTCGGTGATCTCGTGCAGGCGATAGCGGCGCACCACCCATTTCGGGCCGATGCCGACATAGTCGGCGAACAACCGCTGCAACCCGCGCACGCTCAGGCCGAATCGGTCCGCTATCGCGTCGACCCTGGTCACCGTGGTGTCCTCGGCGATCGCGGCCACCACCCGCGTGGCGAGCTCGGCCTGCGGATCAGGAGCGGGCAGGCGCTCGACCAGGAACCGCTCGACCGATTCGACGTCGACAGGCGACGGCAGGTCAGGACCGAAAACCGTTGCGGCATCGATCATCCGGTCCCGCAGGTCCGTCACCGGGCCATCGAGGAACGGCCGGAACATGCCCGGCCGGAACGCGACACCGAACACCGAACCGACTCCGGCCAGCTCCCGGTACAGATGCGACGACGACGGCCCGTGCACCTCGGCGCGGCCGTCGCGAAAACTCAGGTGGACGTTCGGCAGCGGCACCACCAGCTGCCGGTACGGCTGCTCATATTCCCAGGTGACGGTCCAGTACCGCGCCACGTAGCGCGTCAGCTCCCCCGACGGCGCGGCGAACGCGTGACGTTGCGACGCGCGCCAGGCACCCCCGAGTTCCCGCGGATCGCGTTCCACGCGGCGAGTGTATGTCGCGTTTGTTCAAGACAGCACCCGCGTCGCGGTGGTTACCTCGGTCTATGTCCGAAACCGAACGCGTGGCACGCGCCGCCGAACCGTTGTCGAAGCTCCTGCGCACCATCACGCCGGATCGTCTCGCCGCCCCGACCCCGTGCACCGAGTTCGACGTCCGCGCCCTCCTGAACCATCTGCTGTTCTGGGGTCCGTCGCTGATCGGCGCGGCCCGGAAGGAGGCGATCGCCCCGCCCGCGGCCGCCGAATCCGAGGTCGATCTGACCGAGAGCGACTGGGCCGCGGCCCTCGATACCCAACTCGACAACCTCGCCACAGCCTGGCGAAACCCCGATGCCTGGCAGGGCGTCACGCACATGGGCGGCCCGATGCAGCTGCCCGCTCCGCTGGTCGGCGGCATGGTCGTCGGCGAACTGATCGTCCACGGCTGGGACCTCTCCCGCGCCCTCGGCGCCACCGCCCGGTGGGACGACGACCTGCTCCGCTACGCCTTCGACGAAACCGCCGCCACCGCCGACCAGGGCCGCCAGATGGGCATCTACGGACCCGAAATCCCCGTCGCCCCCGACGCTCCCCTCCTCGACCGCGTCCTCGGCCTCACCGGCCGCGACCCCGCCTGGAAATAGGCCGTCGCAGCACCCGCGACTTCCCGGCTTGTCGGCACCATCACTCATCGCTGACCATCCGTGGCTGGACCCGGCCGGGGAACCAGCGATAGATCGCGACCGTGCCGAGGCCGACGCCGACGGCGAGCAGCGCGCCGGCGGCGGCCAGGCCCGCGAACGCGCCAACGATGCCGACGGAGACCGGACCGGCGAACATGCCCACATCATGGGTCAGCCGCCAGGCGCCGAGGAACTCCGCGCGGCGGTCCTCGGGTGCCGCGAAGGCGCCGACGGTCATGATCAGCCCGTTGCTGAGCCCGTTGGCCAGGCCGAGCAGCATGGTCGCCGCGCCCATGGTGAGCGCCGAGTAGGTGAACGGCAGCACGGCGTACCCGGCGGCGAAGCAGATGCCGCAGGCGATGCCGGTGACCCGGCTGCCCGCCCGGTCCAGCCAGACCCCGGCCGGATACGACATGAGCACATCGACCGCGCCCGCCAGACCGAAGAGCAGACTGGTGGTCGCGGCGTCGATCCCCAGATGCGCCGCCCACAGCGGCAGCAGCGCCGAACGCGATGCCCGTGCCGCGCCGACCGCCACCGAAGCGAGCCCGAGAGTGCCCAGCGCCCTGCGGTTTTCGGACAGCACGGTGTGCAGCGGCCGCAGCGCCGCCTGATCGATCTCGCCGGAGCGGATCGTCACCATCGCCACGCTCGCCAGCAACGTGGTCACCAGTTGCAGCCACAGCGCGCCGACCGGCCCGTACCCGTGCACCAGCGCCGCACCGAGAAACGGCCCGCAGAAGAACCCGAGCCGATGCGCGCCCGCCAGCGTCGACATGGCCCGGCCCCGCTGCTCCGGCGCGACCACCGACACCAGATAGGTCTGCCGCGCCAGTCCCCACACCGCCCCGGCAGCCCCGTTGAGCAGCAAACCCGACGCCAGCACACCGAGATTCGGCGCGAAGATCGCCGCGAGCACACCCACCGTCCCGAGCACGCTGCCGACCCCGACCGCCGCCCGCTCCCCGATCCGCGCGACGATCCGCCCCGCGGGCAGATCGGTCAGCACCATCCCGAGCCCGCCCAGGGCGACGATCAGCCCCGCCGCACCCGCCGACGCACCGAGATCCAGCGCACGCAGCGCGTACATCGGCGCGGCGGCCCCCACGCCGACGCCGTACAGCGCCATCGGCGCGAACACCGGCCACACCAGCGACCGCAGCCGCACCGGAGCGGAATCGATCACCTCCGCGGTCATCGTGCCCTGCCGACGCGGCGACTCGTCGGTCCCGGTCTCCCAGCGGTACAAGAGTTTTCGTCGCTCGACACACTCATCCGACGGAAACGGGTTCCGGCGCGAACCGGCTCCGCGGACGGGCGAGGCCGAAGTGGTCGCGCAGGGTGGTTCCCGTGTACTCGGTGCGGAAGAGCCCGCGCTCCTGCAGGATCGGCACCACCGTCTCGGTGAAGACCTCGAGCCCGCCGGGGTAGTACGGCGGCATCACGTTGAAACCGTCGGCCGCGCCGTGGGTGAACCATTCCTCGATCGTGTCGGCGACCTGCTCGGGGGTACCGGCGAAGACCCGGTGTCCGCGGGCGCCCGCCAGCCGGTGCAGCAGCCCACGCAGTGTCGGCCGTTCCCGCTCGACGATGCCCGCCACCACCTGCAGCCTGCTGCGCGCGTTGTCGGTGACATCACCGGCCCCGGCGAACACCTCCACCGGCACCGGAGCGTCGAGCGCGAGGGCGCGCAGCGAGGTGCCGGTGATCGATTCCAGCTGTTTGATCCCGTATTCGGGCACGGTCAGCTCGTTGAATTCCCGCTCCAGACGCAGCGCGGCGGCCTCGGTGTCGGCGATGAACGGACTGATCCCGGGCAGGATCTTCACCTCGTCGGTGTCGCGCCCGTACTCGGCGGCCTTGGCCTTGATGTCGGCGTAGAAGGTCTGCGCGTCCGAAAGCCGTTGGTGCGCCGTGAAGATAGCTTCGGCGTACTTGCCGGCGAAGGCTCGTCCCTCGTTGGAGGCGCCCGCCTGCACCAGCACCGGATGCCCCTGCGGCGTCCGCGCGGCATTGAACGGCCCACGCACGCGCAGATGTTCGCCGACGAAGTCGATCGGATGAATCTTGTCCGGGTCGGCGTAGATGCCCGCGGCGCGGTCGAGCAGGATCGCGTCGTCCTCCCAGCTGTCCCACAGGGCGACCACCGCGTCGACGAATTCCCGTGCGCGGGCATACCGTTCGGCGTGATCGGGGTGCCGGTCGAGCCCGAAGTTGGCCGCCGCCAAATCGGTTCCGGTGGTGACGATATTCCAGCCTGCCCGCCCACCGGAGATATGATCGAGCGAGGAGAACAGGCGAGCCAGGTTGTAGGGCTCGTAGTAGGTGGTCGACGCGGTCGCGATGAGACCCAGATGTGTTGTGGCCGTGGCGATCGCGGTCAGCAGCGTGATCGGCTCCAGGCCGGGCGCCGCGTTGTGGCGCACGTCGGTGCGCAGGGCGGGCCCGTCGGCGAAGAACACCGCATCCAGCTTCGCCGCCTCGGCGGTGCGCCCGATCTCCTGGTAGTAGGTGACGTCGTAGATGCGCTCCGGCCTGCTGTCGGGATGCCGCCAGGCGGCCTCGTGGTGCCCCGACGGGTAGATGAACGCGTTGAGACTCAATTGCCGCGGTGCACTCATGACGCTGCTTTCACTTCCTCGAATTCGGTGGTGTCGACGCCGAGCCCGGCCAGCAGGACCTCGCGCAGCCGGACGAACTCCGGGTGCGCGTGCCTGCGCGGGCGCGGCGCGTCGATGCGCTGATCGATGGCGATCCGTCCCTCGTCCAGGACCAGCACCCGGTCGGCGAGCAACACCGCCTCGTCCACGTCGTGGGTCACCAGTAGGACGGCGGGCCGATGCCGCTCGCACAGCGCCTGCAACAGGGCGTGCATGCGGATCCGGGTCAGCGCGTCGAGCGCGCCGAACGGTTCGTCGGCCAGCAGCAGTTCCGGCTCGCGGACCAGCGATCTGGCCAGCGCCACCCGCTGCTGCTCACCACCGGAAAGCTCACGCGGCCAGGCCTTCTCGCGTCCCGCCAGCCCGACCTCGGCCAGCGCCGAGCGCCCACGTTCGGCGGCGTCGCGCCCGGTGAGCCCGAGCACCACATTGTCGAGCACCCGCGCCCAGGGCAGCAGCCGCGAATCCTGGAACACCACCGCCCGCTGGGTCGGCACGGTCAGCTCGCCGGAGCCCGGCACGTCGGCGTCGAGTTCGGCCAGCGCCCGCAACAGCGTGCTCTTGCCGGAACCGCTGCGGCCGAGCAGGGCGACGAATTCGCCGCGCCGGATCTCGATGTCGATGCCGTTCAACACGATTCGATCACCGAAGCCGCGGGTGAGTGCGCCGGTGCGCACCACGATCCGCTCCTCGTTCAGTCGCCCAGTGTCTGTCGCCATGCCAGCGCCTTCCGTTCCGCCGCCCGCACGGCGAGGTCGCCGAAGAGCCCGAGGAGTCCGTAGATCACCAGACCGACGACGATCACGTCGATCTGTCCGTAGGTGCGCGCCTGCGTCATCAGATAGCCGATGCCGCTGGTCGCGTTGACCTGTTCGACCACGACCAGCGCCAGCCAGGAGATGGTCACCGCCAGCCGCAATCCGAGGAAGAATCCGGGCAGCGACCCGGGCAGCGCGACCCGCCGCAGAAAGCCCAACCACGACAGCCCGACCGTCTCGGCGAGCTCCACATACCGGGCATCCACGCTGCGCAGCGAGGCGTGGGTGTTGATGTAGACCGGGATCAGCACGCTGGTCGTGATGACGATCAGCTTCATCTCCTCGCCGATGCCGAACCAGACGATGAACAGCGGGATCAGCGCCAGTGTCGGAATCGAGCGCTTGATCTGCACCGGGCCGTCGACGACCGCCTCACCGAGCCGGCTCAACCCCGCCACCAGCGCGAGCACCACGCCGATCGCCACACCGAGTCCGAGCCCGATCACCGCGCGCTGCAGCGAGGTCAGCAGGTTGGACTGCAACCGCCCGTCGGCGATCAGGTCACCGGCGGTCTGGGCGACCGTCCACGGCGCGGGCAGCGTCTCGGGATCCAGTGCGCCCGTGGCCGATCCGAGCACCCACGCGCCGATGAGCAATGCCGGTCCGAGCGCGAAGCCGAACGGAATCGGCTTGCCCGGTCCGAGCCTGCGCCCGCCCCGCCCGCGCGGCGCGAGCGCCTCGACCGGGGCGGCGGTGCCGGTGCGGATGCGCCGCAGCACACCCGCGTCGATGGTCGCCATCAGCTCGTCGCCGGCGCGAACGCCGCCCCGCTGGTGGTGACCGCCTCGGTGACCGCGGCATCGAAGCGCAGATCGAAGCCGTCCACGGCCTTGATCTTCTTCGGCAGCTCACCCACGGCGTCGATCGCGTCGATGGTGGTCTGCTGGCGGACAACCAACTGCTGATCCAGGTGCGGGAACGTGTAGGTGCCGAGCGAGTCGATGATCCGCTTCGCGTCGTCGGCGCTGACCTTCTGGATCTCGACGTAATACTTGGTCGCCCATTCCTCGCGGTGTGTGTTGGTCCAGTTCCAGGCCCGCACGAACGCACCGACGAGGGCACGGGTGGCCGCTGCCTTCGCCGGGTCCTGCACCACCGCGCGGCGCGCGTACAGGTAGGCCAGGCCGCTGTAGATGCCGGTGGTCTCCGAGTCCGGGATCAGAGACGTGCCCTGGGTGCGCAGCAGGCGGGTGACATTGGGTTCGATCAGCGGAGCCACGTCGACCTGACCGGTGCGCACGGCGTCGAGGAATTCCGCCAGCTGCAGCCGGACCAACTGCACGTCGGTCGGCTTCAGCCCCGCCTTGGTCAGCGCCTTGAGCACCGCGGCCTGCTGCGCGGTTCCCTCGGCGTAGGCGATCTTCTTGCCCTTCAGATCCGTGAGCTTCGTGATCGCGCGCCCCGGCGCGACAGCGAGTTTCAGCGCCTGCGGGTTGGTCTGGTACGAGCCGACGATCGGCACGTCCTGCCCGGCGGCCAGCGCGTGGATCGGCGGAACGTCACCCACCTGGCCCACATCGGCCGCGCCTGCCCGGAACGCCTCGAGAATGGCCGGCCCTCCGATGAAGTTGGCGAACTCGATCTTGAACGGCAGCTTGTCCAGCTCACCGGACAGGCGAAGGGCCGACTGCAGCCGCTCCTGCTGATCGGCGACGATCAGGGTGGTGCCCGGCGGCACCTCGGTCGGCAGCGGCGTGTCAGGGGTGCCGACCGGAGCGTCACTGCCGTTCGAGCAGCCGCTCAGGCCGAGCGTCGCCACGGTAGCCATCGCGAGGAGCGCGGCGGTGGCTCGGCCACGCAGGCCGGGCAGGAAGGTGTGCGGTCGGTGCATGTACGGATTGAAGCAATCGGGCGGTTCACCGAACAGCTTTAGCCTTACCGTGATTGGAACCCGGCCGCGCGCGCCGCCAGCCGTCGCCGTCCCCGGTAGATCTCTGGCACGGGGTGCCGCGCTACAGTCGATGGGTCCTCCCCGGTGGGTGCGGGAATCCGGTGCAATTCCGGAACGGTCGCGCCACTGTGATCGCCTCGCGGCGAGAGTCAGACCTCCCTCGCCGGGCACCCTCCGAAAGGGCCGCGCCTTGCCTGTGGTGAACCCGCGATGATCCGTGCCCGGATCTCGCTCGCCTTACCCCTGCTCGGGGCACTGTTACTGGTCGCCATGCTCGGCGCCACCGGCTTCGGCGCCGAGATCGTCCCTGTGTCCGCGGTGCTCGACACCCTCGGCGCCCGCCTGACCGGGACGACACCCGCCGACCTGGGCATCGACACCATCGTCTGGCAGCTCCGAGTGCCACGCACGGTCCTGGCCGCGGTCGTCGGCGCCGGACTGGCGCTGGCCGGGGCGGCGATGCAGACCCTGGTGCGCAATCCACTCGCCGATCCCTACCTGCTCGGTGTCTCCTCCGGCGCGGGCGTAGGCGCGGCCGCGGTGATCACCTCGGGCCTGTTCGCCGGCGCGGGCATCTGGGCGCTCTCGGGCGGCGCGCTGGCCGGTGCGTTCGGCGCGGCCACCCTCGTCTTCCTCGTCGCCTTCGCCCAGGGTGGTCTGACGCCGCTGCGATTGGTCCTCACCGGCACCGTGCTCGGCTCGGCCTTCGCGGCGTTCAGCAGCTACCTGGTGTTCCGCAGCACCGATCCCGCCGCCGCGCAGTCCGTGCTGTTCTGGCTGCTCGGCAGCCTGGCGGGCGCGGACTGGACGACACTCGCGGTGCCGCTGGTCGTCGTGCTGGTCGCCGGTGTCGTCTTGATGGCCATCGCCGGGTGGCTCGACGCGCTCACTCTAGGCGCGACCACCGCGTCGTCGATCGGTGTTCCGGTGAAGGAACTGCGCATCGGCCTGTTCGTCCTGCTGGCGGTCCTCGTCGGTGTGCTGGTCGCGGTGTCGGGCGGAATCGGCTTCGTCGGGCTGGTGGTCCCTCATGCCGCGCGCATGATCGTCGGTCCGCGCCACCGCAATCTCCTCCCCGCCTGTGCCTTGTGCGGCGCGCTGTTCCTCGTCGTCGCCGACGCCGCGACCCGGGTCCTGGTGCGCCCCACCGAGATCCCCGTCGGCGTCCTCACCGGTCTGATCGGCGCACCGGCCTTCCTGCTCCTGATGGGCAGACGGCGCTACCAGTTCGGCACCTCATGACCGCGCACGACCACACTGCTCGTCGTCCGGCACCGGCCTCCGACGGCGAGCCCGGCAGGTACGCGGGTGACCAGGGCGCCACGCTGTCCCCGCAGCGCGTCGATTCCGCCGGTCCGAATCGTCACGGCGACCGGTCCGACGCGCGCACCGCGGCGGATGGTCCCGGCGAGGCCCGTACCCACGTCCCGCGGGCAGCGACGGACGATCTCCTCGACGACCGGGCGAACGGCACCGAGCACCGCGATGGCAGCGCTGAAGCCCACGGGAACGTCGACAGCGCGGCCCGATCGAACGCCGCGCTGCCCGGGGCGGTGCGGGTGGTCGAGCTGACGTGTTCTGTCGGCAGGCGGAATATCGTTGTCGGCGCAGACTTTTCGATCGAGCCGGGCGAGACCTTGGGCATTGTCGGGCCCAACGGCAGCGGCAAGACGACACTGCTGCGGACGCTGGCCGGTATTGGGAAGCCCGCGCGGGGACAGGTGCTCATCGACGGTCAGGTCCTGCACGACCTGCGTCCGCGCCAACGCGCGACGACCGTCGCTCTGGTCGCACAGGACGAGAGTCCCTCCGCCGACATGCTCGTCGGCGAGGTGGTCGCGTTGGGGCTGACCCCCTATCTGCCGCCGTGGGGACTCGGCGCACCGCGGGAACGTCAGCAGGTCTTGGAAGCGCTCGCCGCGGTCGACCTCGCTGGTTTCGCCGATCGACCGGTGCAGCAGTTGTCGGGCGGCGAACGTCAGCGCGCGCTGCTGGCCCGAGCGCTGCTACAAGACACCCCGGTCCTGCTCCTCGACGAGCCGACCAACCACCTCGACGTCACCCACCAGCTCGACCTTCTCGGCCTGGTGCGCGGACTGCGGCGCACCGTCGTCGCCGCCCTGCACGATCTGTCGCTGGCCGACCGCTACTGCGATCGGATCATCGTGCTGCACAACGGCTCCGCCCGACCACCGGCCCCGCCCGCGCAAGCACTGACGCCCGAGGTCGTCGCCGAGGTGTTCGGTGTCGACGCGGCCCGCGTCAAGCATCCGGCGACCGGCGAAGAACACCTGTTGATCACCCCGCGAAAGGCGCGATGATGAAGAACACCGGCCGCATCCTGGTCACCACCGCACTCGCCGCCGTCCTGGCGGCCTGCACCGGCACGACGGCAGACACCGCGACGACGATCAGCGTGCGCAACTGCGGCAAGGACACTCCGTTCCCCGCGCCCGCGCAGCGGCTGTTCGTCAACGACGGCAACCTCATCTCGATGGTCCTCGCCCTCGGCGCGCAGGACCAGGTGGCCGCCGTGTCGAGCATCCAGCGCGACGCCGACACCCTGCGCAAGCACTACGGCGCCGCCGTCGTCGACGGACTGAAATCCGTCGCCCCCGAATACCCGTCCCGCGAAACCGTGCTCGCACAGCGCCCGGACGTCATGGTGGCCGGCTGGAGCTACGGCTACGACGAGGCGAGCAACCTCACCCCCTCCTCCCTGCAGAAGGACGGCGTCGCGGCCTACATCCTCACCGAGAGCTGCCGCCAACAGGACGGCGCCGCCGCGCGCGGCACGGTCGAACCGTGGACCGCGCTGCGCACCGACCTGACCGATCTGGGCGCGATCACCGGCAGGCCCGACCGCGCAGCGGAGGTCACCGCCGACCTCGACAGCAGGCTCGCCGCCTTGTCCGCGGCACCGAAACCGGCGAAGGCGCCGACCGTCTTCCTGTTCGACAGCGGCACCGACACCATCTACTCCAGCGGGAAATTCGGTGCGCCCCAGGCGATCCTCGAAGCCGCGGGCGCGCGCAACATCCTCGACGATGTCGCCGACACCTGGACCAAGGTCTCCTGGGAGCGGCTCGCCGCCGCCGACCCGGACGCCATCATGTTCGTCGACTACCCGGGGCAGACCTACACACAGAAGGTCGATCTGCTGCGCACCAAACCGGGCATCAACGGCCTGCGCGCGGTCCGCGACGGCAGGTTCTTCAACCTGCCGTACGCACTGTGGACCAGCGGCCCGCTCAATATCGACGCCGCCGAGCAGATCCGCAAGCAGCTCGAAGCCTGGAACCTCGTGCCTGCGTCGAATATGACGCCGCGCGCCGACGACGCGGTCCGCTGACCTCGCGCCGGGTGCGGCCGGTCAGTCGACCGTGCCGCGCTCGGCCAACGCGACGATCTTCGCGAGCGCCACCTGCCAGGCCCTGTTGTTCTCGTCGAGGGTCATGCCCGGCGGCACACCCTCGTGCAGCACTTCGAGATCGGTACCTCCTGCTGCGTCGGCCAACACGAAGGTCATGGTCTGCTCGCCTGCCATATCCGGTATATCGGTGACGAACTCCAGGACCTGCTCCAGCCGCTCATCCTGGATCAGTGTCAGGAACCGTCCGTAGTACGCGTGGTGCCGCGGCCTCGGCTTCCCCGTATCGGTCATCTCGTCCTCGGTGACGGTGATCGAGAAGACTCCGCCCTCCTCCGGCTCGAACCGGTGCATCTCGCTGACCATCCCGTCGGGCACCATCCAGGCTCTGACGGAATCGGCATCGACCAGCAGCCGATACACGGTCGCGCGGGGCGCATTGATGTGCGTGCCGATCCTCGTGGTCGCCATAGCTCCACGGTAGCCCCAGAACCCGCCGAATGGTCGGTAGGGCACGAACGCAAAAAGGCCCTCCAACCGTAGTTGGAGGGCCTTTCGCAATGATGTTCCGGCGGTGTCCTACTCTCCCACACCCTGTCGAGTGCAGTACCATCGGCGCAGGTGGCCTTAGCTTCCGGG
>NZ_JBHXAY010000048.1:0-49937 GCF_042728775.1 Nocardia sp. NPDC060259 | reverse complement strand
CATCGACACACTATTGAGTTCTCAAAGAACACACGCACAAGCTTCTACCCATTGCATTTAGCAGGGCTTCAGCGAGGCAGGGTTCAAACTTAGCTCATGCCCGTATCCGGATGCAAATCCGGTTCAGGTGAGCCTTCTTACTTGATGTTGTCGGCGCTCATCGTCCAACCTCGTTTTCCCTGGTACTTGGTACCGGGTCGGTGTCCGTGTCGCTCTGACTGGAATTAATTTACGTGTCGACAAATGCAATGTCAAATTCCCTAGTCAGGGGATGTTTCGCCCGTGCTGTCACGAACCACCGCCGGTACGGTGGCTCGTGGACGCGACAAAGGGAGGGTCGGCGATGGCTGTACAGAGTGGGAAGCGGCGGCGACTGCGCCGGGTCCTCGGGGCCGGGTTGGTCGTGGCGGGTGGGTTGGTTCTCGTCACCGCGGGCGCGAATGCGGCCATGTGGGCTATGTCGTCCGGCCATCGGAGTGATGTGGCGGCGGCGCCGGGTGTGCCGGTCGTGATTGTTCCCGGAGCGAGGGTCGCGACGGACGGCACTCCTATGGCGTATCTCCAGGGTCGGCTCGACGTCGCCATCGAATTGGTGGACGCGGGGAAGGCCGGCGAGATACTGCTGTCGGGGGACGCGGGTGGGACCTCCGGAGACGAGATCGCTTCGATGACGCGGTATCTACTCGAGCGTGGGATCGACCCGGCGATCGTGAGGTCCGATGGGGAAGGGCTGTCGACGCGGGAGACGTGTGAGCGGGCGCGGTCGATTTACGGGGTCGAGCGGGCGATCATCGTGAGTCAGTATCAGCATCTGCCGCGGGCGGTCGCGTTGTGCCGGGCGGCGGGGATCGAGGCTGACGGGGTGGTCGCGTACTGCGATTGCCGGCGGAGCACCGAGGTACGCAACAACATCAGGGAGTGGCTCGCGGCGCCCAAGGCTGTCGCGGAGATGGTGCTGCGCTGAGGTTTCCGGTGCCGCTACGTAGACGAGCGGAACAGCTTCTGCCACCACCTCGACGGAGTTGGTGGCGGGAGCGCGACAGGGACGACCTTCGACTTGGACCAGGGCGGGCCTGCCAACAGAGTCCGGCACCCCTCGTGGATCGAGTCGCGAAGCACATCGGGGTCCCAGTAGTTGTCCTCGAGACCCCAGCGGAGGCCATCGAAATCGGTAGCCAGATCAGCTAGCTCAGGACTACCGGCTTCCGGCGTGACTGCCAGGTAGTACAGCTCAGACGCTATCCGGCTCACCTGCTCGGCGTAGTCCTCTTCACCCGCGAGCAAGGCTGCCGCGTCCTTCTCGACCCGACGTAACCGCACGTCGACCTCGCGCGCCGACCAGGTCGCCTCGGTGTCCTCGACGAGACCGAGTTCGGCCAGCGCGGTGCGGAACAGGGCGGGTGCGTCGCGGGTGTCGGTTCGGTGCAGGCAGGCGAGTTCGACCAGGGCCGGGGTGTCGTGGCCCCGGGCCAGCGCCTCGGCGGCCACCATCGGCAGGTCCTCGCCGGGGAGGTAACCCACCGCGAAGCGGTCGGCGGCACTGTCGAGTTCGTTCACCTGGTCAGCGTGCGGTCGGCGGGGGTCGGCGTCAACGGAGTTTCACCGAAGACGTTTCCGCGGCAAAGGAACGGTCAACACTATCCGTCGGTCCGGGAGCTGCGAGGACCGATTCCGATCACAGCGCTGATCAGCGCTTTCCAGGAGGACATTGTGCGAATCGTCAAGGCAGTAGCGGTCGGTCTGGCTGTTGCGGCCGCCACAGTCGTGGGGGCGGGTTCCGCCGCCGCGGAGCCGGAGCAGAAGGAGAACATCTACATCGATGTGAGCGTGCTCGGGTGTTCGTTCGGTGCCGGGCTGGGCGGTGACGTCCTCGTCGCGCTCGGCGGTGGCAGTGGGTCGAGCGCGCTGGTGTCGTCGTCGCTGGCGGCGCGGATGCGGGCGGCAGGCTGCCTGCCTCGGCTGTAGGACCAGCGCCGATGGTCTCGCCACGGCAGGCGGGACCATCGGGCTGCCGCACCGGCGGGATCGCGATCGCGTACCGTGATCGGCGTTGTCAGCACTGGTGGCCGACGGATTGAGGTGCATCGTGGGCGGATCCGAGCACGCCGCGCGGCTCGTACGTTTCTGGCAGACCGTGGAGTTGTTCGGTCCGCATCGTGTTTCCGACGTCGGCGCGCTACCCGATGACGGGATCGTCGTCGAGCCGGCGGCGGATGATCTCGCGCCGTGGGAGGACCAGGCCGCACTGCCCGCGTTACAGCCGGGGCGGGTGTGGCAGTTCGTGGTGTACGGCGGCTTGTTCGGGGTGGGGCGGGCGCGCGAGGCGCTGGTTCGCGCGTTCGGGGAGGATCGGCTCGAGGCCGATGCGCGGCGGGCCGGTATGACAGCCACTTTCGCGGTCACCGTGACCGACGACGGAGTGGTCGTCGCGGGTTCGGCGACCTTGTCGGGGCTGGCCTGGGCGGTGAATCGACTGCGGTCGCCCGGTCCGGCCGACAGTGGCTGGGCCGAGGGGTTCGACCATGATTCGGCGGCTTTCACCGCCGCCTTCGATACTTTGACGCGCGAGGCCGCGGCTGCCGGCACCGAGCAGGTGCGGCAGTCACCACGGTGGCGGGCGTTCGACATGGCGGGTCGTGGTGTCGGGGCTTCGCTCATCGCGGCGGGTGCGGACGGGGTCATCTCCCCCGGGCTCGCGGGGATGTCCGCGCTGGCCTTCGCCGAGCGACTCCTGCCCCGGGACACGGAGGAACAGCCCGAAGCGCCCTGTCTCACCGGTCGTGATCTGCATACTTTCACCGGCGAACTGTGTGCGGCGCTCGGGATTCGGTCGGAGCTGCGCGCGGGTGGGGTTCGTGTCGCGTGTGTCCAGGTGCCGGCGCGCGATGCGGACAGCATCGCCACCGAGGACCGGCTGAACAGCGGTCTGGGCGAGGATCTCGCCGCGCTGGCAGCGGCCGTGGAGCGTGGCGATATCGGTGCGGCGCTACAGGATTACCTCGCGGCGACCGAGACACTGCCGGTCGACGAGCGGATCGATGTCCGGCAGCGCCAAGACGTGGTCGTCGAAGGGTTGCTCCCCCACCTGGTTCCGGATGGACGGTGGCCGGGCGACCCGCTGGTGTCGGGCCAGCAGTTCGCGGTCGATCGGGCGATGGCCGGATTGCGGGACGGCGCGGGGATTTTCGCGGTGCACGGCGCGCCGGGTACCGGCACGACGACGATGCTGCGTGATCTGCTGGCGGGGATCGTCGTCGAACGGGCCGCGCAGCTGGCGACCTTCGACGATCCACTGGAGGCGTTCACCGGCATCACCGAGCAGGTGCAGGTCGCGAAGAACTACACCGTCGGCGCGCATCGGCTGGCGCACAGTGTCACCGGATACGAAGTGGTGCTGACGACGGGTAGCGAGGAGGCCGCGGCCGACGTCGTCACCGAGATCCAGCGTCGCGAGGCGGTCGATTGCGAGGTGAACCACTTCACCGAACTGGCTGATCTCGTCGGCGACGAACCCGCGTGGGGGTTGGTCGCGGCGGCGATGGGCGACGATCGCCGGACTTTCGGCGAGCGGTTCTGGTTCGGCGAGCGGTTCGCCGGCGAGCGCAAGGCCGGGTCGACCGCGGGCGGCATGCTCGACATTCTCAAACACGCTGAGGCGGATCCGGATTCGCTGCCCGACTGGTCGACCGCGGTGCGGGACTTCGCCGGTCGACGCGCCGAGGTGCGCAGGCTCGCGCAGGAGCGTCAGGATGTCGCCGACGCGGTCGCCGATCTGCCGACCGTGCACGAGCGTCTGCACTCGATGGCGGCGGAGATCGCGAATGCCGATACCGCGCACGCGCATTGGCGGGAACGTCATCAGCTGGCCACCGAGCAGCTGCGGGCCGCGCTGGCGACCCAGCATCGGGTCGGCAAGCTGCTCGGTGAGCACGGTGGGCAGAAGCCGGGGTTTCTGGCGTCACTGTCGACCGGGTTCCAGGCCGGACGGCGGTGGAGCGCCAGGAGCACTGAGCTGCTGCGCGAGCGGCATATCGCCGAATCGGAGATACGGCGGCGGCAGACCGAGGTCGAGTACACGCGCGGGGAATGGGCGGCGGCGGCCGAGCACGGGCGACGGCTCATTCGTGATCATCTCGAGCTGACGACCCGGCGCGAGGCCGCGTTGGAGATCATCGAACGGGCGCGGGAGAACTGGTCGGACACTATTCCGTTCGGCGACGCCGCCGGAGACGACGAGCAGTTCCAGCTGTGCAATCCGTGGGCCGACGAGCAGTACGCGGGCGCCCGGCGTGAGCTGTTCCTGTCCGCGTTGCGGTTGCATCGGGCGTTCCTGCTCGATGCCGGGTCGCGGGTGCGCGACAACCTGATCGTCGCCATCGCGCTGATCCGGGGCGAGCTGGCCGAGGAACCGAAGCCGGAAACCGTGGTGGCCGCGTGGCAGACGCTGTTCCTCGCGGTGCCGCTGGTCGCGACGACCTTCACCGCGGCGCCACGGTTGTTCGCCGGGCTCGGGCGGGAAGCGCTGGGCTGGCTGTTCGTCGACGATGCGGGGCAGGCCGCGCCGCAGTCGGTGGCGGGTGGGCTCTGGCGGGCTCGGCGCGCGGTGATCGTGGGCGATCACCGTCAGCTGGGGCCGGTGGGGACGTTGCCGACGTCGGCGCAGGAGGCGCTGGTACGGCAGTACGGGCTCGATCCGGAATGGATGCCGGACCTGGCTTCGGCGCGCAGGGCCGCCGATCGTGGTGCTCGGTTCGGGACGTGGTTGACGCCTGCCGATCAGGCCGAGCCGGTGTGGGTCGGGGCACCGCTGCGGGTGCATCGGCGCAGTGACCTGCCGATCTTCGAGTTGACGCATCGCATCGCCTACGACGACGACCTGCTGATCTTCGGCACGCCGGAACGGCCGGAGTTTCCTGGGCAGAATCGGTGGATCGATGTCAGATCGGCACGGGCCGAGGGTAATTGGATTCCCGGGGAAGGTGAGGCGCTTGCCGGGCTGCTCACCCAGCTGGCCGCGGACGGCGTTGTCCCGGGCGACATCCGGGTCGTCAGTCCGTTCCGCGATGTCGCGCGGGGCGCGCGGGAGATCGCGCGCGAGGTTCTCGGGGCGGAGTTCGCCACCCAGCACGTGGGGACTGTCCATGCGATGCACGGGAATTCGGCCGAGGTGGTGGTGCTGATCCTCGGAACGTCCCCGGCGGCGGGTGGGTCACGACGCTGGGCCGCGACCAATCCGAATGTGCTCAATGCGGCGGTGTCGCGGGCGCGGCGGCGGGTCTATGTGATCGGCAACTACCGATTGTGGAGCAGCCAGCGGTATTTCGAGGATCTCGCCGCGGTGTGGACCGTGCAGGACCAGCCGGTGGATCAGGCCGTCAGCCGGTAGAAGCGCCAGAACCCGAACTCCTCGATCGGGAGGACGTCGACGGCGGCGAAGCCCGCCTTGGCGGCGTAGTCGGCCAGCTTCGCGGTGCGCATGACGGTGCCGGTGCCCGCCGAACCGGGGTGCGCCATGCCGTCGGGCAGGCAGATCAGCAGGCTGAAGCCGTACATGAGGCGGTCGATGTCGCCGGCCGGTGCCGTGAACTCCGGGGCGACGGCTTCGTCCATCACGATCGCCGCGCCGCCCGGGCGCAGGGAGTGGCGCACCGCGGTCAGTACCTCGACCGGATGCGGCATGTCGTGCAGGCACTCGAAGGCGAAGACCGCGTCGTAGGTGGATTCGGGGAGATCCGTTGCCGCGTCGGCGTGCTGGAAGCTGACACGGTCGCCGAGGTCGCGGGCGTTGTCGCGGGCCATCTCGACCGAGGGCTGGTCGATGTCGTAGCCGTCGACCGTCAGATCGGGGTAGGCGCGGGCCAGTGCGATCGACGACCAGCCGCCGCCGGAACCGACATCGGCGACGCGGGCGCCGGGGCGGGACAGGATCGCGTGCACGTCCTCGACACGGGCGAGGTCGGTGGCCAGGCGGCGTTCGAACCAGGGGCGGTTCAGGTCGGACTGCGATTCGCGCATGTCGATGCCGTATTCGGACCAGCCGACGCCGCCGCCGTCACGGTAGGCGCGCACCAGTGCGGGCAGTTGAACGGCGGCGCCGGCGAGCATTCTGGCCAGTGGCGCAAGGTAATTGAGGCTGTTCTGGTCGGTCAGTACCTCCGCCGCGCCGGCCGGGAGTGCGAACCTGCCGTCGGCGCCGACGGTCAGGATGCCGGTCGCGGCCTGCTGCTCCAGCCACTCCTGGGCGTACCGGAGGTCGCCGCCCGCGCGCTCGGTCAGCTCGACCGCGTCGGCGGGACCGCCATCGGCCAAGGCCCGATACCAGCCGAGCCGATCGCCGAGATGCACCGCCAGGAGGTCGATGGTGCCGAGCGCCGCACCGAACAACCGGTCGGCGAACTGCTCACTGGTCTGCTCCGCTGCGCTCACTGCCGGTCCTTTCGTGATGCCCCGTTGCCACGAACTACGCAACGGCGAGTCGAAGGGTTCATCCGGGACCGGTCAACGATTCGGTCACCGGCCTATCCGTTGCCGGCCCCGAATAGGCTCGACAGCAACAACGACGGGATCGGTCGCGAAACCAGCTGACGCTCCGAATACGTCAGCTGGTGTCCTATGGCGAATCGAACAGCACGGCGCCGGGATCCACCTCGGTGCCGATCGCGTCGCTGGTGATCGAGTCCTTCGGGGAGTCCATCACGACGATCGGGCAGATCGGGGAGTTGCCGGTGGCGGCGATGTCGGTGGGGTCGAAGGTGACGATCGGGGCGCCCGCGACGACCTCGTCGCCTTCGGCGGCCAGGAGCCCGAAGCCCTCGCCCTTGAGTTTGACCGTGTCGATGCCCAGGTGGACGAGGACGCCGACGCCGCTGCCCAGGATGACGAAGGCGTGGGGGTGCAGTTTCAGGATCTTGCCTGCGATGGGCGCGGTGACCGTCAGGGTGCCGCGGGTGCGGTCGGGGTCGATCGCCACGCCAGCGCCGACGATCTGACCGGCGAAGACCGGGTCGGGGACGTCGGTGAGGCCGACGACCTTGCCTGCGAGCGGGGCGAGGACCGGGACACTCACAGGATGTCCTCGATGTCCTCGGCGAGGGTGTCCGCCTCGGGGCCGACGACGACCTGCACGACCGTGCCCGACTTGAGGACGCCGTGAGCGCCCGCGGCCTTGAGCGCGGCCTCGTCGACCTTGCCGCCGTCCTTCACCTCGGTGCGCAACCGGGTGATGCAGGCTTCGATCTCGACGATGTTGTCGGCGCCGCCCAGACCCTTGACGATCGCTTCCGCTTTGGACATGTGTTCTCCCTTTCCGCGGTGGTTGCCGGTTCCAGTATGGGAGCCTCGAATGTGCGCCACGTCATATTTCGCGGTTGACATCCGGTAGCCACCTGGTCAAACTTACAACTGGTTATGACCGGACAGTACCCGTCAGGGTGACCGGTTCACAACAGTTAACCCGGACAGGCTCGTAAGTCCGTCCGGCTCGCCGAGACCGCCGGCAAACCCGGCACGAAGAAGGTCGACATGACTGCCGCTACCGACAGCCCCAAGCAAGAATCGAAAGTGTTCGCGGGATTGCAGCGCCTGGGTCGCAGCCTCATGCTGCCGATCGCGGTGCTCCCCGCGGCGGGCATCCTGCTGCGCATCGGCCAGGACGATCTACTCGGCCGTTTCTCCGCGCTGGAGAGCACGGCGGCGGTCATCTCGGCGGCCGGGCAGGCCGTGTTCACCTGGCTGCCGCTGATCTTCGCCGTCGGTATCGCGATCGGCTGGGCCAAGAAGGCCGACGGGTCGACGGCGCTGGCCGCGGTGGTCGGTTACATGGTCATCGACGGCGTGTTCAAGGCGATGTCGCCGATCGTGCTGGCGGGCAAGACCGATCCGAAGGGCGCGCAGGCGCTGATCAACTACGGCGTACTCGGCGGTATCGTGATGGGTCTGCTGTCGGCGATCCTGTGGCAGCGGTTCTATCGCACGAAACTGCCCGATTTCCTCGGCTTCTTCAACGGCAGGCGGCTGGTGCCGATCCTGACGGCGGTCACCGGTCTGATCGTCGGTGTCGGCATGTCGTTCATCTATCCGGCGTTCAACTCCGCACTCACCTGGGTGGGCGAGACGGTCGCCGACAACACCGTTCTCGGTGGCGGCATCTACGGCACGGCCAACCGCCTGCTGATTCCGACCGGCCTGCACCACATCCTGAACTCGACCGTGTGGTTCCTCGTCGGCGACTACACCGACGCCTCCGGCCAGCTCGTGCGCGGTGACCTCAACCGGTTCTTCGCAGGCGACCCGACCGCGGGCACCTTCATGACCGGCTTCTTCCCGATCATGATGTTCGCGCTGCCCGCCGCCGCGCTGGCGATCTGGCGCAATGCGCGGCCGTCGCAGAAGAAGCTGGTCGGCGGCATCATGCTCTCCACCGGCCTGACCGCGTTCGTCACCGGTATCACCGAGCCGCTGGAGTTCTCGTTCATGTTCGTGGCGTGGCCGCTGTACGTGGTGCACGCGATCCTGACGGGCACGTCGATGGCGCTGGTCAACGCGCTGGGCATCCACGACGGGTTCACGTTCTCGGCGGGCGCGATCGACTATCTGCTGAACTTCGGCAAGGCGACCGATGCGTGGATGCTGATCCCGATCGGGCTCGGCTACGCGGTGATCTACTACGTGCTCTTCAGCTTCGTGATCAAGAAGTGGAACCTGCGGACGCCGGGTCGCGAAGCCGAGACCGATATCGAGGCAGGCGCGCCCGATGTCGCGGCGGTCGAAGCCGAGACCGCGCTGACCGCGACCGGCGATACTCGGACCGACGCGCCATTGGTCGCCGAAGTCGAAACGAAGCTGGACAAGAAATTGGAAGGTGAGTGAGGCCATGACCACCCGCACAGTCGTCGTCGGATCCGAGGTGGGGCTGCATGCCAGGCCCGCCGCGAAATTCACCCAGGCCGTCCAGGCCACGGGGGTGCCGGTGCGGATCTCGGTGGGAGGTGGTGAACCGGTCGACGCGGCCAGTGTGCTCGCGGTGATGACGCTGGGCGCGGGCCACGGCACCGAGGTCACCCTGCACGCCGACGACGACGCGGTTCTGGACAGTCTGGCCGAGCTCGTTGCCTCGGATCTGGACGCCGCCTGATGGGCGAACAGGTGATCCGTGGACTCGGGGTGAGCCCCGGTGTCGCGTGCGCGCCGTGGTTGCGGTTCGGTTCGCAGCTGGCGACCTCGCCGCAGGATCCGGTCGGCGGGTCGGCCGAGGAGGAGCTGGCCAGGGTCAAGGCGGCTCTCGGCGGCGTGGCCGACGAGATGCAGGCCAGGGCCGGTCGCGTGAGTGGTGTCGCGGCGGAGATCTTGTCGATGTCGGCGACGATGGCCCGTGATCCGGGCATCGTCGCCGCCACCGAGAAGCAGCTGGCCGACGGGATGCCGACGGCGCACGCGGTGCACCTGGCGTTCGAGGGATTCTGCGACAAGCTCGAGGCGCTCGGCGGGTACATGGCCGAACGGGCGACCGACCTGCGCGATATCGGCGGGCGCACCGTCGCGGTGCTGCTCGGGGAACCGATACCGGGCATCCCGGAGCCGGGATATCCGTTCATTCTGGTCGCGCGTGACCTCGCGCCGGCGGACACGGCGATGCTCGGTGACAGCGATGTGGTCGGGCTGCTCACCACCGAGGGCGGGCCGACCAGCCACACCGCGATCCTGGCGAAATCGCTGGGGCTGCCCGCGGTGGTGAACTGTCCCGATACCGATCGGCTCGTCGCGGATGCGCCGGTGTTGCTCGACGGCAGTACCGGTGGTGTCGTGATCGATCCGAGTCCGTTTCGGCAGCGGGCGGCTGTCGAGCAGGCGGCGGCGGACGCGGCGCGGCTGGCCGCTGCCAGTGGGCCGGGGCATACGGCCGACGGGACGCCAGTGCAGCTGCTGGTGAATATCGGGACCGTCGACGACGCCGAGAAGGCGGGGCCGGTCGACAGCGAAGGCGTCGGGCTGTTCCGCACCGAGTTCATGTATCTCGGCAAGGCGACGGCGCCGAGTCTCGACGAGCAGATCACTTCCTACACAACAGTTCTCGAGCAGTTCGCCGGGCGCAAGGTCGTGGTCCGCACGCTCGACGCGGGCTCGGACAAGCCGTTGCCGTTCCTCGATCTGGGAACCGAGGAGAACCCCGCGCTGGGAGTGCGTGGTCTGCGGGTCGGGACGGTATTCCCCGATACTCTGGCCACCCAGCTCACCGCGCTGGCCAGGGCGGCCGAGGCGACCGGTGCCGAGCTGTGGGTGATGGCGCCGATGGTCGCCACCGCCGACGAGGCTGCCGGATTCGCCGAGCTCGCACGGGAATCGGGATTGCGCAAGGTGGGTGCGATGATCGAGATCCCGGCGGCGGCGCTGCGGGCGTCCGATCTGCTCACGCATCTCGACTTCGTCAGCATCGGCACCAACGACCTCAGCCAGTACACGTGCGCGGTCGACCGGATGGCGGGTGGGCTCGCGCATCTGCTCGATCCGTGGCAGCCTGCGGTGCTCGACCTGATCGCGATGGTCGGTGCGGCGGGGGCGGCGGCCGGGAAGCCAGTTGGAGTGTGTGGTGAGGCGGCGTCGGATCCGACGCTGGCGCCGGTGCTGGTCGGGCTCGGGGTGACGAGTCTGTCGATGTCGATGCCGGCGCTGCCCGCGGTGCGGGCGGCGTTGTCGGCCGTCGACATCGAGAAGTGCCGGGATGCGGCGGATGTCGCGTGTGCGGCCAGGAATCCGCAGCTGGCACGTGAGGCGGTCGCGGCGATCATCGGGCGGGCATGAATCTGAGGACGGTGTGCGCGGTTCGGCCGGTGGCCGGGCCGCGGCACTTCGACCGTTTGCGGCAATCGTTCGATCCGATGCCGCGCGGCCACTTATTCCGCGCCGTCGAGGTCGGCGGTGCACGCACCTGGCCAGAATCTGTCGATGCCGACACAGCGAGCCGACGCGGCATCACGCGGCCTCGGGCGGACGACCTGCTCACGAGCATGCCCACCGGCGTCGGTGCGGGTGGACCGGTAGGCCAGGGCCAAGTGCGGTCGGGCACACGTCGGGGTATGGCGCGGTGATCTCGCGAGGCGTGGTGCGTGGGCGGCTCCTGGGGACCGGCAGCGGCGAGATTGCCGATGGTGTGGTCGAATTCGATGCCGGGCGGATCAGCTGGGTCGGGCGCGCCGCGAATTATCCTGCTGTGGAGCAGCTTCCGGCAGCGAGCGCGGATCTGGTACTGCCTGGGCTGATCGATGTGCACTGCCATGGTGGTGGCGGGTTCGGATTTCCGAATGGCGATGCCGCCGGTGCTCGGGTCGCCGCGGCGAATCATCGCGGTCAGGGGACGACCGGGCTCTTGGGCAGCCTGGTCTCGGCGCAGCCGGAGGTACTGGTCGAGCAGGCTGCGGTTCTTGCCGATCTCGTGGCGGATGGCGAGCTGCTCGGGATCCATCTCGAGGGGCCGTTCATCAACGCGATCCGGTGTGGTGCGCAGGATCCCGCGGCCATCGTTCCTGGTGATCCCGCATTGTTCGAGCGGATCTGCGAAGCGTCGCGTGGCACCGTCCGGTCCATGACGCTCGCGCCCGAGACCGCGCATTTCGAGGAACTGCTCGCCGCGATGCGGCGCAATGATGTGCTGCCGAGTCTCGGGCACACCGATGCGGATGCCGCCACGACCGCGGCGCGGATCGCCGATGCTGTCGGCGGGCCGATCACCGCGACGCACCTGTTCAATGGGATGCCCGGACTGCATCACCGCTCCCCCGGCCCGGTTGCCGCCTGTCTGGCTGCTGCCGGGCGGGGGGACATGGTGGTCGAATTGATCGCCGATGGAGTGCATTTGGCGCCGGAGACCGTGGCGATGGTGTTCGAGACGGTCGGGGCGGGGCAGATCGCGCTGGTCTCCGATGCGATGGCGGCTGCCGGGTTGGGTGACGGCGACTATCAGCTGGGTGCGCTGGATGTGCGGGTGTGCGACGGTGTCGCCCGGCTCGCCACTGCCGACGGAACTCCGGGTGCCATCGCGGGCGGGACCGCCCGCTTGCTCGATGTGCTGCGGTGGACGGTTCAGCACGCGGGAATCCCGCTCGCCGAGGCAGTCACCGCCGTCACCCGCACTCCCGCGCGCGTGCTCGGCCTCGACGACCGCGGCGTCCTCTCGGTCGGTGCGCGCGCCGACCTTCTCGTCACCGACCAGTCATTGCAGCCGCGGCGGGTGTTCGTCGCCGGAACGGAAGGAATCTGATGGAGATCGTGATCCGGGCGGACGAACACGAGGTGGCTACGACGGTCGCCGGTATCGTCGGCGGGTATGTGGAGCGCGGGAACGCGATCCTTGGTTTGGCCACCGGGTCGTCGCCGCTGGGCAGTTATCAGGAGCTGGCGCGGCGGTATCGCGAGGGTGAGATCGACTTCTCGACGGCGAGCGCGTTCCTGCTCGACGAGTACGTCGGGCTGCCGAAAGAGCATCCGCAGTCGTATTTTTCGGTGATCCGCTCCGAGTTCGTCGATCATGTGAACCTCGATCCGGCGCGGGTGCTGAGCCCGAACGGCGAGGCGGGCGATATCGCGGGCGAGGGCAGGCGCTATGACGCCGCCATCGCGGCCGCGGGCGGGGTCGATGTGCAGTTGCTCGGTATCGGCACCGACGGGCACATCGGTTTCAACGAGCCCGGGTCGGCGCTGACCTCCCGGACCAGGGTGAAGACGCTCACCGAGCAGACCCGCAAGGACAATGCCCGCTTCTTCGACGGCCCCGAGGACGTGCCGCATCACGTGCTCACCCAGGGGCTCGGCACCATCGGTGAAGCCGGGCATCTGGTGATGATCGCGCTCGGTGCTGGCAAGGCCGACGCGATCGCCGCCGCGGCGGAGGGTCCGCTGTCGGCGTTCTGCCCGGCCTCGGTCATGCAGTGGCATCGGCACGTCACCGTGGTGATCGACGAGGCGGCGGCGAGCAAGCTGAAGCTGGCCGACTACTACAGGTACGCGCTGGCAAACAAGCCTGCCTGGCAGGCTTTCTGAGATGACCGCGCTCGAGTTCGCGGTGCAGGATGTGGCGGGTGCGGTCGGCGCCCGCCGGGTCGGCGCGGATCGGGTGGAACTGTGTGCGGCGCTGGGCAGTACGGGCGGGTTGACCGCGAGCATCGGGACGATCGAGGCGGTGGTGGCGACGGGGATTCCGGTGCATGCGCTCATTCGTTGCCGGGCGGGCGGTTTCGTGTATGCCGAGGCCGACGAGATCGCGGTGATGAATGCCGATGCGCGGGCGGCGGTATCGGCGGGAGTGGCCGGACTCGTCGTCGGGGCGCTCACTGCTGACCGTCGGGTCGACGTCGAGGTGCTGGAGCGTGTGCTCGACGGTGTTCCGGTCGATGACATCGAACTGACCTTTCATCGCGCCATTGATCAGGTCGGCGACCGGTCGGCCGCCGTGGACACGTTGGTGGCCCAGGGAATGACCCGGGTCCTCACCTCCGGCGGCGCTACCCGCTGCGCCGACGGTCTCGACGAACTCGCCGAGACGGTCGCCCACGCCGCCGGACGGATCCAGATCATGGCCGGAGGCGGGGTCACCGTCGGCGACATACCGGCCTTGCATCGCGCCGGCGTCGACGCGGTGCACCTCTCGGCCCGCCGCGTCGTCGCCGATGACGGCGGGCCCGGTGGCGGTGGCACCTCTGGTCACGAGCAACTGGATCAGGAGCTCGCGGCCGCGGCGGCCGCAGAGCTGCTCACCGTGGACGCCGCTCGCTGACTTGCCGCCCGTGCGAGGTATCGACCTCGGCGGAGACCGGCTCGGCCGGCTGCCACGTCCTCGATTCGAACAGCGACCGGCCTGGATCGCCGATGACAGCGCGCTGGATGGGGCCGGTGCCGCCGCCGACCACGAGCGGCTGGATGACCAACTCGCCGCTGTGGCCGCACAGCTACGGGCTGTGGATTCGGTCGGCTGATCGACCACCCACGTCGGCCCGGACGACGGCGAACCTGGCGCTGACGGCGCGCTCGGTCATGAGCGACCGGAGGACGAACTCGCGGCCGCTGCCCAGCTGCACGCAGTGGATGCGACCGGTTGACCGGCTGACGACCAAGCACCCGGACGATCAACCGCGAGTGTCAGTTCGCTATGTGGCCTGCGCCGCGTCCGCCCCAGCACATCGAGAGCAGTCTGCCTGTGCGAGTCAGCTCAGGAACGTTCGGCGAGGATGAGTTCCGCCTCGCCGGGATTGCAGTCGAACGCGGCCTGGACCGCGGCGATCGCCCCCGCGTGGTCGCCCGCCGCGGCGAGCCGGTCGATCTCGGCCCAGCGGTCCGTCGGTGGCGCCACCGACAGATCCAGTTTGCGTTCGAGCCTTTCCCACATGCGTGCCACGGTCGGGTCGTCGGCGAGCAGCCCGCCCAGATGAGCCTTGAAGGTGGGGTGTTCGGTGCGGTACATGCCCATCCAGCTGCTGCCGGGTGGGCTGGCTTCGGCATTGGCGGTGCGGTCGGCCAGCTTCAGGATCACCGCCTGCGGGTGTGCGGTGATCTTGCTGTAGGCGTCGAGGTTTCGGGCCTTACGGTTGGGGCCGATGCCGGTGACCGCCCACACCAGGTCGAGAACCTCACGGCCGAAACGGGATTCGACATCCTCGGCGGTGACGGGAGTGTCTTCGACGACGTCGTGGAGCCAAGCGGCGGCGGCGAGCGAGCCGTTGTAGCCGAAATCGTCGAGCACGGCGCGCACCGCGGCCAGATGGATGATGTAGGGATGGTCGCCGTAGCGCTGGTCGCCGTGCGCCTCGACGGCGAACTCGCGTGCTTCGGTTTCCCGCTGATCGAACTCCATGCCGCACCCCCGTGCTCTATCGGCGAACCTGTCGAGATCGACCCTAGCCGAGGCCACCGACAGGTGGCCCGGATCAGCGGGAAGCGGGTTTCACCGCGGTGAGGATGCCGGTTTGGTACTTGCTCTGCGTGTAGTCGAGTTCGGTGAATCCGGCGTCGCGCAGTTGGTCGGTGTAGTGGCGGATGTCGGCGTCGGCGAAGGGGTTGCCGCCGCCGAAGAAGGGGGCGAGTACCTTGCGCGCCCCAGGAGTGAGTGAGGCGTCGGCGAGCAGCAACCGTCCGCCGGGGCGCAGGACCCGCCACATCTCGGCGAGCGCGGTGCCGCGATGTGGCTCCGGAATGTGGTGCATGACGAAAGTGCAGGTGACGACATCGAATTCGCCGTCGTCGAAGGGCAGGTCTTGGGCCGGGGCATGCTCGTAGCGGTGCTGCGCCGCGCCGTCACGCTGCCGATTGTCGGCCACCGCGATCGCCGAGGGATCGACCCCGACGGCCGTACCGGACGGGCCGGTCACAGCGCCTGCGGCGCGCACGAGTTTGCCCGGCCCGCAGCCGATATCGAGCGTGCGGTGGCCCGGCGCGATTCCGGCCTTCCGCACGAACTCGGCGAGCAGGCTGCGCTGCCTGCCCAGGAAGAACACCGCGGTGAACAGGTTGTAGCGGCGCAGGCCGGCGATGACCAGACCGGTGTCGCTGTCGTCGACGAACATGGGAGTGAGAAGCTGGTTCTGTGACATGGGTCCATGGTCGAACGCGGCGACGGCGGCGACCAGAACCATAACCGCCGGATCTGTCCGATTCCGGACACATCCGGTGCATCCGTCCCGTGGAGGAACGATGGCCGAGCACACCGATCGCCGGGTCCGCCGGACCAGGGACACCCTGCACCGCGCGCTGATCGAGCTGATGATCGAACGCGGCTACGACCGGGTGACGGTCAGCGACATCATCGACCGGGCCGACGTCGGGCGCTCCACCTTCTACGCGCACTACCGCGACAAGGACGATCTACTGCTGGTCAGCTGCACCGAGTTCCTGCGCCGCGAGATCACCAGAACCACCGCCCCCGGCTCGCCGATCGCACCGCTGCGGGTGATGTTCCATCTCGCGGCGCAGTATCCCGAGGTGTATCAGCCGCTCATCGGACCGAAGGCGACCACGACCGTGCTGCACTCCTACCGGCGGTGCGTGGCCGACCTGATCGGCGAGCTGGTCGACGGACTGGCCGACGATACCGTCGCGTTCCTGTCGTGGGGGCTGGTCGGCGTCCTCGGCACGGTGATCGATCCGAACGCCCCGGTCCCGTCGGCACGGGCATGGCGACGTTTCGAGGCGCTGGCCCTGCACGGACTCAACGGCAGCGCAGATCAGGCCACGGCGGGCGCCGCAGAATCGCCAGCGCCGCGATCACCCCGGTGAGCAGGCCGATCCATTCCCCCAGCTGGGCGATGCGATTGGAGTCGACGGTGGGTGTCCAGTGCGCGCGGCCGTCGTGCACGACGAACACGCCGACCGGGCGGGCCGATCGCCCGAAGGCACTGCCGCGCGCGACGGTGATGATGGTCGCGCCGTCGGCCGTCTCCATCGGTTCGCCGAATATCGTCGGTGGCGCGGCGACCGCCTCCTCGAGCCGATCCCTGATCGTCATCGAAACCCCCGTTCGTCGTTGCGACACTGCTGACGAACATACGCCTGAGCGGTGCGGTCCTCGGCCTTTCGAACGCGGCGTGCGTGATCACTGTCACCCGCGCTTGGCATGATGGGTGGGCCGAGCCACGACGAGAGGTGCCGAGCCATGACCAGCACAGCGGAACAGGACATCCTGGCGACACCGTGGTCGCGTTCGATCGGTCTGCGTGTGCCGGTGGTGAACGCGCCGATGGGCGGTGCGGCGGGGGGACGGCTCGCGGCGGCGGTGTCCGCGGCGGGTGGGCTTGGCATGATCGGGATGGGCAGCGCCGGATCGGTGGCCGCGCTGGAGCGCGAGCTCGCGGCTGCCGGAGGCGCGGTGTCCGGGATCGGGCTCGTCGACTGGGTCCGCCGGCGCGAAACCGGCCTGCTCGAGGCCGCGATCGCCGCGAAGCCGCGCATTCTGTCGATCAGTTTCGGCACCGATTTCTCGTGGGTACCGGTGGTGCAGGCGGCGGGGATTCTCGCGGTGACGCAGGTCTACGACGTGCCCGGCGCGCATCGTGCCCAGGATGCCGGTATCGATGTGCTCGTCGCGCGTGGCAGCGAGGGCGGTGGGCACGGCGCCGACCGGCTCGCGCTGCTGCCGCTGCTCGACGCGGTGCTCGATATCGCGACGGTTCCGGTGCTGGCGGCGGGCGGGATCGGTTCCGGGCGCACACTGGCCGCGGTGCTCGCGGCCGGTGCGGCGGGAGCATGGCTCGGGACGTGTCTGGCGGCGGCGGACGAGTCGCTGGTGCCCGAGAACGCCCGGCGGGCGATGCTCGCGGCCGATTCCACCCATACCGTGGTGACCACCGCGTTCGACAAAACGCTCGACCTGCCGTGGCCGCCGATCTATCCGGCTCGGGTGCTGCGCAACGACGTCACCGATCCCTGGTCGCGGCCCGAGTTCGACGAGTCGCGGCCTAGCGCCGAGATGCTCCGTGCCGCTATCGAATCCGATGACGTCACCATCGCTCCGGTGGACGCCGGTCAGGGCGTCGGCCTCATCACCCACATCGAACCCGCCGCCGCGATTATCGATCGGTTGTGCCGTGACGCGGCGGTGTTGTTGCGCCGCTGACGACCGGCGCACCCGTCTCGACCGTCGTCGGTATCCCGCACACCTCAGACCGATTCGTGGTGGTCGCGGCGCAACTAACCAACCGGGTTGTGCAGGTCGACGATGCGCGCGGGATCGTTCAGCATTCCCTGGTCGAGCTGGATTGTTTCCTCGGTCCGCCATCTGGCGTGCCAAATCGGTACGCCGCCTGCGAGATCGGTCTCGCGGGAGTTGGTGAGTAGCGGCAGCTCGAGGCGGGCCGCTGACACGGTGACGGTGGCGTTGGCCGGGGTGTGGGACCAGACGTCGTCGACGACATCGGTGATCCGGATGCCGAGGCGATGGCCGGTGGTCAGGCGGGCGTCCTGCCAGAGCAGGCGGATCCGCGCCTCCGGGCCGACGGGGGCGATGCCGCGGGTGATGACGGTGGCGCGGCCGTCGGCTGCGATGTCGTAGAGCTCCAGGGCGACAGTGGCATTCGGCGGTCCGGCGAGGTTCAGTGTCGCGGTGGCCCGGCCTGCCAGGTGCAGCGCGCTGGTCACGGGCGCGGAGATCGACCAGATTTCGCGGTCGGGGCCGGGGAGCAGGCCGCGATCCTGGAACGTGCCGGTGCGCAGGTCGACGGTGACGCGCTGGGAATCGGCTGGGGGCCAGACACTTTCACTGCGCCAGCCGCCGTCGAACTGGCCGACGGTGACCGGCGGTCCGGGGACCTCCACGGCCGCGCCTGCCACGTGCCGGTCCAGGAACGCGGCCAGCTCCGCGTTGAAATGCGGTGTGCCGCAGCGGCTGCGACAGTCCGAGTGACCCCACTGCCCGAACCACGCGCGGTGCTCGCCGGGGCCCATCCCCTGCCAGGCGTCGAGGACGCGGTCGGCTCGGGTGTTGGAGTCGAGGAAGCTCTGGCCGAGGAACAGGGGAGTCGTGTTGCCGCGCAGGTCCTCGACGATGTCTCGGTCGCGCCAGCCTGGGTTGGCGCCGTTGTGGTCGGTGGTGAGCGCGAGATAGCTGTCGGTGCACTCCTTGGTCGTCTGGAGCGCGTTGGCCTGGTATTCGGGTGAGTCGTCCCAGCGGCCCGGCGTGTGGGCGATGGCGAGATGTTCCGGGCCGGCGAGGTCGGCGGGGCGAAGGCCGTCCTCGGTCAGCGGTTTTCCGCCGAACTTCCACGAGACGCCCTGCATGTACAGGTAGGAGTACGGGTCGACGACCGGCTCGAAGGCAGCGACCGCGGCCAGTCCCTTCGGTTTCGCGGCCAGCGCGAGCATGCCGGTCCAGCCTTCGTAGGAGGTGCCGACCACACCGACCCGACCCGTCGACCACGGTCGGCTCGCGGCCCATTCCACCGCGGTGGCCACGTCGGACCGCTCCCCCGGGCCACCGAAATCCGGGCATCCGTTGGACCCGCCGAAGCCGCGCAGGTCCACGATCACGTAGGTGTAGCCGGACTTCAATGCCCATTCCACCGGCAGGTTGTCGGTGGACGGTCCGCCTTCAGGGCGCGGCTGGGTGAGGTAGGCCAGGTGCGCACGGTACGGGCTGGCGGTCAGTAGTACCGGGGTGCGCACGTCGTCGGCCAGACCCGCGGGCCGCAGGACATCGGCGTGCAGGCGCGTGCCGTCCGGCGCGGTCAGATACTCCTGCGTCCACGTGAAGGCCACATCGACCGGCTCGGCCGAGACCGGCGCCGCCATACCCAGCACCAACGCCACACCGGCGACGACCCGCGCCACCATTGCACCCCATTGCACGGATGGACTATTGCCGCTCGCGGCAGCGGCGTCCAGCCCCGAGATCCTGGGGCGGAGCTGTGTCGCTACGGCTGCGGGCGGACGGTCAGGATCTGCTCGGCGACTCCCACCGGTCCCCGGGTGTCGTGCAGCACGGTGGTGGTCAGCCCCTGGCCCGCGTGGCCGAACGTGACGCTGGTGTCGAGGCCGGTCCAGGAGCCTTCGGGTTGCCGGTACAGGTGGATGGTCAGATCGACGTTGGGGAACATCCACTTGGTCGGCTCTTGCCGGACAGCGATGCCGTTCGCGGTATCCACCAGCGCGAGGAACGAGGCCAGCGGGTCGGTGGATTCCCCGGCGACCAGATTCACCGCCGACTGGATCCAGGCGGTGGTTCGCCCTGGTTGCGGGTGACCGACGGGGCGGGCGTCGAGCGAGGCGATGTAGCCGCCGGGCCATACCGAGGTGAGCGGCCAGGGAGACAGCGATTCGGGCGCGGGCAGCCGGTCGGGCTCGCCGCCCGCGACGCTGTCGGTGTCCTGGGTGCTCAGCATCCAGGCGCGGGCGCTCACGACGCTGCGGCCTGCGATGGTGACCGTGGCCTCGACCAGTTCGATGGTGCGGCCGGGGCGGATCGTCTTGACGTCGATGTCGAACTCCTCGAACCCGATCCGGCCGAGGATGTCGAAGCTGATCCGGCTCATGACCAGCGCGGGGCGTTGTTCCCGCGCCTGTGCGCGCTGGATCTCGTGGACGATCAGCCCGGCAAGCGGGCTGAAGTGCTGCTCGTCGGTGCTCCAGGCGCCGCCCGCGTGGACGGTCGGCACGAAACGGTGCGTGCCGATTCGCTGGAAGTAGCTGGTCGCCGGGCTGCTCATGTCCGTCACAAAACTCAACCTACGGGTCGAGTTTTCATCTTACAAGTCGGTTCACCATCCTTGTGGTCGACTTCACTGGCGTGCGTCCGGGCAATTGGCGGAATGGTTCGACGACCGGCCCCGGATATGATCGGCCGATGACTTCGATTGCGGACGAGAGCGTCGCGCCCGCCGGGCGCGCAGCGAGACGACGCGATCGCCGCAAGGCGGAGATGATCGATGCCGCGCTGCAGATCCTGTCCGGCAGCGGCTATCAGGGAATGCGGTTCGAAGACGTCGCCGAACGTTCCGACATCGCGAAAGCCACTCTCTACCACTATTTTCCGAGCAAGGACGCGCTGGTGTCCGCGGCGCTGGAGAAGCTGACCTCCGATGTGCTGACCCACCTCGGCGACGCTCTCGATGCCGCGGCGGACCGGTCGGCCACCGATCGCCTCCGCGCACTCGTCGCCGAGCAGTTGCGGGTGCTGACGGTGCTGTATCCCGAAGTGGGCAAGCTCTTCTCGTTCCCCGCACCGTGGCCCGCCGAGCACACCGAAGCCATCAAGACCATGCGCCGACGGCACGATCGGATCTTCCGCGAGGTCGTCGACTCGGGCATCGCGTCAGGCGAATTCGACTGCCCCGATCCCTCGGTCGCACTGCACTGCCTGCACGGCATCCTGAACCACGCCTCGATCTGGCTCCGCCCTGATGCCGACCCCGACGGCCGCACCCGCGACGCCGTCGTCGACGAATCGATGCGCCTGTTCGTCCGGGCTTGATCGCCTCGTCGATCAGGTCCGGTGTCTCGGTGTCGGACCCACCGGGTAGCTTCTCCGGCACGAGTGGGGAATCCCACTCGCTACGGGAGGGGATCACCATGGCCGAGCCGAGAACTCACCACTACCAGTTCGCACACCAGGCCCTGCCGAACCTGGCCCAGCGGCTAGGAGCGCGCATGGTCACCGACGAACCGCCGCACGGCTACACCGAACAGCTGAAGTACCTGTGGGACAACGTCGGCGAGCGCCTGGCCGCCGAGGACCGCCTGCCGAGCGATGGCATCACAGGCCGCCGCGTCGACGCCGACGGATTCCAGCTGCTGCTCGTGGAACTACCGGCACCAGCCGCCGCCGCGGAAGCACATTTCGTGGCGGTCGTTCTGCCCGAGAACTCCGACGACGTCAGGGTGTTCACCCTCGAACGCGCCACCTCCCAGCCCGCGGACCGCAGCGACGCCACCATGCTCGGATCCTGGGCGAACCGCAGCCACTTCAACCTCGGCCCCGGCCCCCACCCCGACCCGACCGCCTTCATCGCGGCCATCCACTCCAAACTCGCCGCCCGATAACCCGGCGCGGTCTTCGTCGTCGGTTCGGGTATCTATCCCGATCGGGAGATGTACCCTGCTGCCTTCAGGGGGATTCGCGGGCGGCGGTCCCTTCCATGGAGGGAAGTCTCAATGAAGGGCAGTGTTGTATCAGCCTGTGGTGCAACGGGTTCAGTGGTCAAGCGCGGTCAGCTGCGCTCGGTTCTGATCGCAGTTTCGGCCGTGTTGTGTATTACCGGTACTCCCATGGCGGTGGGTCATGCGGATCCGCTGCCAACTCCGCAGAACGACCCGTTCTACACCCCGCCATCGGGCTGGGACTCGGAGGCGCCGGGCACCATCCTGAATTCGCGACCCGTCGAGGTGGCCTCGCTGGCGCCGCAGGCGCAGGACGCCGATGCCTGGCAGTTGCTGTATCGAACGACCGATACCGACGGCCGGCCCATGGCGACCGTGACGACGGTGCTGCGCCCACGAACCGGGCAGGTCAAAGGATTGATCAGCTATCAGGCTGCCACGGATGCCTCGGCCCCCCAGTGCGCGCCCTCGTACGTCCTCCGGCAAGGAGCGCCGGACAAGTACGACTCCTCGCTGGATCTCATTCAGATCGAGCAGATGCTGTCGTCCGGTCATGCCATTTCCGTACCCGACTGGGAGGGGCCGGAGGGGACGCTGTTCGCCCCGAGACAGCCGGGTTACGCCACGCTCGACGGAGTGCGCGCAGCCCAGGATTTCGCGCCGCTCGGCCTGCCCGGCATCGATACTCCGGTGGCCGCGATGGGCTACTCCGGCGGGTCGTACGGCACCAGTTGGGTCGCGCAGATGCAACCTACCTACGCTCCCGAACTACGGCTGGTCGGTGTTGCCATGGGTGGTTGGACAGTACCCATCGGCCCCTACATCGCGACGCTCGACGACGGTCCGTTCTCCGGCTTCCTGCCGTCGCTCCTGCCTGGCATGATGCGCACCGATCCGCTTCTGGCGGCGGCATTCGACAAATATCTGACGCCCGCCGGGCAGGCACTGATGGCCGCGGGTGACAGCAAATGCGTGACGCAGAACGTGGCACAGCATGCGTTCCTGCGCATGGACGACTACCTGACGATCCCTTTTTCGCAACTGCTCGAGCAGGTACAGGCGTCGTTGAAAGCGTTGGACTTCAGCCCCGTGGCCTCGACCCCGCCGCTGTTCCTCTACAACGCCGTGCACGACGAGATCGTCACCATCGCAGGGCCCGACAAGGCGGTGGCACAGTGGTGCGCCGCGGGGGCGCCGATCACCTATACCCGGGACCAATTGAGCGAGCACGTCAGCCTCGCGATCAGTGCGACTCCCGCGGTTCTGCGCTGGATCGATGACCGTCTGGCGGGGCAGGCCGCGCCGGACGGTTGCTCGACGCGCACAGTGCAGTCCATGTCGCTCGGTGGTGCGTAAAACGCAAATCGCCCGCCCACGGAAACCGTGGGCGGGCGATTCAGACACTGCTACCGACGAATCGGCTGCTGCGACTTACACGTCGTAGTACAGCTCGAACTCGTAGGGGTGCGGACGCAGGTTGACCGGCGCGATTTCGCTGTCGCGCTTGATCTGGATCCAGGTCTCGATCAGGTCCTCGGTGAAGACGTTGCCTTCGGTGAGGTAGTCGTGATCCTGCTCGAGGCGGTCGATGACCGTCGCGAGGCTGGTGGGGGCCTGCGGGATGTTCTTGGCCTCCTCGGGCGGCAGCTCGTAGAGGTCCTTGTCGACCGGAGCCAGCGGCTCGATCTTGTTCTTGATGCCGTCCAGGCCGGCCATCATCATGGCGGCGAAGGCCAGGTACGGGTTACCCGAGGAGTCAGGCGCGCGGAACTCGATGCGCTTGGCCTTCGGGTTGTTGCCGGTGACCGGGATGCGGACCGCGGCGGAGCGGTTGCGCTGCGAGTACACCAGGTTGATGGGGGCCTCGTAGCCCGGCACCAGACGGTGGTACGAGTTGACGGTCGGGTTGGTGAACGCCAGCAGCGACGGGGCGTGGTGCAGGATGCCGCCGATGTAGTGACGCGCCAGGTCCGACAGGCCGCCGTAGCCGGCCTCGTCGTGGAACAGCGGCTTGCCGTCCTTCCACAGCGACTGGTGCACGTGCATGCCCGAGCCGTTGTCACCGAAGAGGGGCTTCGGCATGAAGGTGACAGACTTGCCTTCCTGCCACGCGGTGTTCTTCACGATGTACTTGAACAGCTGCAGGTCGTCCGCGGCGCCCAGCAGCGTGCCGAACTTGTAGTTGATCTCGGCCTGGCCGGCGGTGCCGACCTCGTGGTGGCCGCGCTCGAGCTCGAAGCCCGCGTTCTGCAGGTTGGTCGAGATCTTGTCGCGCAGGTCGACGTAGTGGTCGTACGGGGCGACGGGGAAGTAACCGCCCTTGTTGCGGACCTTGTAGCCGAGGTTGCGGCTGCCGTCCGGGTTGAACTCGTTGCCGGTGTTCCACGAGCCGGAGATCGACTCGATCTCGTAGAACGAGCCGTTCATGCCCGAGCCGTAGCGGATGCCGTCGAAGATGTAGAACTCGGCCTCGGCACCGAAGTACGCGGTGTCGGCGATACCGGTCGAACGCAGGTACTCCTCCGCCTTGCGCGCGATGTTGCGCGGGTCGCGGGAGTACGCCTCACGGGTGAACGGGTCGTGCACGAAGAAGTTCAGGTTGAGCGTCTTCGCGGCACGGAACGGGTCGATCCGAGCGGTGCTGAAGTCGGGGAGCAGGAGCATGTCCGACTCGTCGATCGACTGGAAGCCACGCACCGAGGAGCCGTCGAACGCCAGACCCTCTTCCGCCAGGTCGGCGGTGAACGCCTTGGCCGGGATCGAGAAGTGCTGCTGGACGCCGGGAAGGTCCGAGAAGCGGATATCGACGTATTCGATGTCCTCTTCCTTGATGTGCTGGATGACCTCTTCGGCCGTGCTGAACGTCACTTGTTCTCCTTACGGATCGGTTCCCAGCCAGTCACGATGCATGGGTTCGTCGCGACCTGACGCTATGGACGCGGTGTTTCCCTACAGTCAAGGCTGTGTTTCGCCAGTGTTACGCGTGCCGGATTCGAGGTGATGTCTGCCATCCGGGCGCGAGCTGCATCGTAATCCTGCCATCCGCCCGATCGCGCGAAGACGTGACCTCCACTAATGCGGCCGTGGGCGGCCGATAGCGCGCCACTATCCTGGGAGCCATGGCGCGTATCACCGGCACATGGCTCTCCGGAAACCCCGCGGAGCCGGGCGACTCGGAAACATCCGGCTACCCCGGCGAGCTGTACGGGCTGCCGCGCGAAGGGGCGGGATCGCTGACCGCGACCTGGCGCCGGGTCGTCGCCCTGTTCATCGACTGGTTCATCGCGGTCGGCATCGCCGCGGTCATCACCCGCAGCTTCGTCTCCTCGTCGGTGCCGCTGCTGGTGTGGTTCGTGATCGGTGTCGCCGCGGTGACGCTGTTCGGGTTCACCCCTGGCCAGTACTTCATGAAGCTGCGGGTCATCCGGATCGATGCCCCGGTGGCGGTCGGGTTCGTGCGCGCGCTGGCCAGGCAGGTGCTGCTGGTGTTCGTCGTCCCCGCGCTGTTCACTGACGCCGACGGTCGCGGCATGCACGACCGAGCCACCGGAACCGCGCTGGTCAACGCGCGCTGAGCCCGCGCGGCGGGTCACCGGTGGTCGTACGCTGAGGCCCGTGTCACTGAATCCGGCCATGCTGGCCGCGCGTTTCCTGCTCGAACTGATCGCCATCGCCTCGTTCGGGGTGTACGGATGGCGGGCCTTCGATTCCCCCTGGCGATATCTGCTCGTCGTCGTGCTGCCGATCGCGGCCGCAGTGCTCTGGGGCACGTTCACCCTGCCCGACGATCCGGGCCGTGGCGGCGGTTCGCCGGTGCCGGTCTCGGGTCCGGTGCGGCTGGTCGTCGAATTCGTCGTGCTGTTCGGCGGGGCCGCGGCACTGTGGGCCGCGGGACTGTCCCGGGCCGCGCTGATCTCGGCGACGGTGCTCGTCGCGTATCACCTGCTGGCCTACGACCGGGTTCTATGGCTGCTGACCGGACGGTCGCCGAACTCCTGAAACGGCACGAGCCCGGCACCTGCGATCAGGTGCCGGGCTCGTGGAAATCGCAGGCTCAGCGGCGGCGGATGGCGCGCTGCATGCCCTTCATCTTGGCGCCGGGGGGCATCGGGCCCTTCGGCATCGCCGGGCCGCTGCGCGAGCTGAGGGCCGTCAGCCTGCCCTCGATCTGGTCGATCCGCTTGACGTCGATATTGCGGGGCAGCTTGGTGAGGAACTTCTGCAGATCCTTGAGCGGGGTCTGGCCCTCGTCGTTGCCGACGATCACTTCGTAGATGGGGGTGTCACCGACCAGGCGGGCGGTGCGCTTCTTCTCCTGCGCGATGAGCGACTTCACCCGCTGCGGCGAGCCCTCGGCGACGAAGATGACGCCGGGCAGGCCGATGACGCGGTGCACGGCGTCGAGCTGGGTGGTGGCCGCGACGCCGTTGGCGACCCGCCACTTGCCCTGCAGGTTCTCCAGCACCCACGCGGCAGCACCAGCCTGGCCCTCGGCCTTGCGGTAGACGTTCTTCTGCACGCGACGTCCGAAGATGATGAACGCGAACAGCACACCGAGCAGCAGACCCAGCGGCAGCAGGAACCACTGCATGTCGAAGATCAGACCGATGAGGAAGAAGACCACCGTGGTGCCGACGAGTGCGCCGATCATCAGCGGCAGCAGCGCCTTGTCTTCCTTGCGCTGCATGTTGAACGCCTGCCACAACTGCTGACGCCGTTCGCGTGATGCCTGCTTGCGGGCCGCTTTAGCCGCGGCCCTGGCTTCCTTCGACGGCTTGCCGCCCTTGCCTCCTGCCATGTCTCTCAGCTTAGATGCCCCTCCGCCGACCCGTCTGACCGCATGACGCTCCGACACGAATACGGCGATTCGGACGCCTTCGGCGGCGAACGGGGCGAGCACGGGCAAGAATGCCTAGGATGCGCCCGATCACCGAGAACCCGGCCAGCTCCCCCGTCTCCGACGGCGTCGACGACGAGGTCGCCGAGCGCTTGGCCGCGGCCCTGCGGTGCGTGACCGTCTCGACCGAGGATCCCGCGCACACCGCCGACGCGGAGTTCGCCCGGCTGGCCGAGCACCTCGAGGCCTCGTTCCCGCGGGTACACGCAGAGCTGACCGTGACCACCTTCGGCCGCAGCAGGCTCTACCGCTGGGACGGCGCCGAGCCAGGGCACGCCTCGGCGATCCTGCTGGCCCACCAGGACGTGGTCCCGGTCGACGATCCGCAGCGCTGGACCCATCCCCCGTTCGCCGGTGTCGTCGACGCGGAGTTCATCTGGGGCCGGGGCGCGATCGACGACAAGAGCCGGGTGCTCGCCGTGCTGGAGGCTGTCGAGTGGGCGCTCGGCACGGGAATCCGTCCGCGGCGCACCGTCTATCTGGCCTTCGGTCACGACGAGGAGGTCTTCGGCGACGGCGGCGCGGTCCGGATGGCCGAGCACCTGCGCGCCGAGGGGGTGCGCGCCGATCTGCTGCTCGACGAGGGCGGGGTGATCACCGAGGGCGTCGCCGACGGGGTCGACCGGCCGGTGGCCAGCATCATGCTCGGCGAGAAAGGCTATGCGACGGTGCGGCTTTCGGTCACCGAGACCGGCGGGCACTCGTCGATGCCTGGCAAGCAGACCGCGGTCGGGCGGATCGCGCGCGCCGTCGCGCGGGTGCAGGACCATCCGATGCCGTTGCGGCTGACCCCGGTGATCACCGACATGCTCGCCCGGATGCGGGTCGCCCTGCCCGAACCGCGGCGTAAGCTGCTCGAATTCACCGAGACGCGTGGCCTGTCCACGCTGGCGGGGCCGCTCGTCGCGCGCATACTGGCGGCGGGCCCGACCACGGAGGCCTTGGTCCGCACGACGACCGCGCCGACGGTGATCCGGGGCGGCGTGAAGGCCAATGTGCTGCCGCAGAGCGCCGAGGCGCTGGTGAATTTCCGGATCCTGCCCGGTGATTCGGTGTCGGCGGTGCTCGCGCACTGCCGCCGGGTGATCCGCGACATCGGCGTGGCGATCGACCTGGTCGGGCCCGCGTCGGAACCCTCGCAGGTCACCGGCCCCGGTCCCGCGTTCGACCTGATCGCCGAGCTCGCCACCGGCGTGGTCCCCGGCATCGTGACGACCACCGGGATCGTGCCGGGCGCCACCGATTCCCGGCACTACGACGGCCTGGCGCTGACCCGCTGCAACTTCGCGCCGATCGTGCTGACCGCGGCCGACCTGGAACGGATCCACGGAACCGACGAGCGGATCTCCCGGCTCAACTACGCTCGACTGATCGAGTTCAACCGGCGCCTGCTCGAGCGGCTCGCGGTGGCGCCGGACCCCGAAGGAGGAGCGCAGCGATGACGACGGACACGGGCGAATTCGCCGGCAACGGCGGCCGGATCTCGTGGCGCGCCTGGCAACCCGAGACGGCGCCGCGCGGGGTGGTCGTGCTCGTGCACGGCATCGCCGAGCACTCGGGGCGCTACGAGTACGTGGGCGACAAGCTCGCCGCGGCCGGATTCGCGGTGTACGCGCTCGACCACGTCGGGCACGGCCTGTCGGAGGGCGCCGCGGCCAATATCGGGTCGATGCACGCCGCCGCCGACAATGTCGCGACGCTGCTCGATCTCGCAGGCACGGCCCATCCCGGGGTGCCGCGCTTCCTGCTCGGGCATTCGATGGGCAGCCTGGTGGTGCTGCATCTGGCCACTCGCGGGCCGGTCGACGTGGCCGGGATCGTCCTGTCGGCACCCCCGCTCGACATCCCGCTCGGCAATCCGGTGCAGCGCCTGGCCGCCCCGCTGCTGACCAGGTTCGCCCCGAATCTCGGTGTGCTGACCCTGGATTCGTCGACGATCAGCCGCGACCCCGAGGTGGTGCGGGCCTATGACGACGACCCGCTGGTGTTCCGCGGCAAGCTGCCCGCACGCACCGCGGTGGAGATCCTGCAGCACACCGCGCTGGTGAAGCAGCGTCTCGGCGCGCTCACCCCGCCGCTGCTGGTGCTGCACGGCACCGCCGACACCATCGCCGCGCCGTCGAGCTCGGACCTGCTCGAACGCGACACCGGCTCGGCCGACGTGACGGTGCTGCGCTACCCGGGGCTGTTCCACGAGGTGTTCAACGAACCCGAGCGCGATCAGGTCATCGGTGACGTCACCGACTGGCTCTCCCGGCATATTACCGACGAGTAACTTATAACCTAGTAGACTCCGCCCATGGGAACCACGTCTACCGGCGCCGTCGCCTTCATCCGCGCCAGCTGGCACAGCTCCATCGTCACCAAGGCTCACGAGGGCTTCCTCGCCGAATACGCCGGCCTGGGGTTCGACCCCGCCGTCGTCGAGGTGTTCGACGTCCCCGGTGCCTTCGAGATCCCGCTACACGCCCAGCGCCTGGCCCGCACCGGCCGCTACGAGGCGATCGTGGCCGCCGCGCTGGTCGTCGACGGCGGCATCTACCGCCACGACTTCGTCGCCACCGCGGTGATCGACGGGCTGATGCGCGTGCAGCTCGACAACGACGTGCCGGTGTTCTCGGTGGTGCTCACCCCGCACCACTTCCACGAGCACAGCGAGCACGTCGACTACTACACCAACCACTTCGTGACAAAGGGAGCCGAGGCTGCCCGCGCGGTGGCGAACACCCTCAGCTCCCTGCGGTCACTGCCCGCCGCGCGCTGACGGTATTGATGGTCAGCTCCGCGAGGGCCTACGTGGTCACGCTGCGCTACCGCCTCCGGCCCGCCGTCTCCGCTGACTACTTGAACTGGGTCAGGCAGGCCTGTTCGCCGTCGAGGACGCCGGTGCGGAACGCCTCGAGGCGCTGATAGCCGCTCGGCACCACCTTGCCGTTGACGTCGGCGGCCGCGAGGCCGTCGGCGAGCAGACCCGACACGGCCTCGTCGAGGTCGCCTGCCGACAGGCGCGGATCACTGCTCGGCTCACTGAGTTTCGTGGTCAGCGCACCGGACAGGCACGCGGTGCGCAGGCCTGCCGACTCGGCGCCGGTCAGTGACAGCTTGCGATCCTGCTGCACCGCGAGGGCGTAGCGGGACACGAAGACCACCGCGGCGTTGTAGTCGCCGGTGACCACCGCGGACAGCGGCTCCTCCTTGCCAGTGGCACCCTCGCCCGCGCGCTTGGCCATGGCGGGCAGGTCGGTGCCGATGGTGTTGCTTCCCGGGCAGTACGACACCGGTTCGGTCGTGGTGGTCGAGGAGCAGTTGCGGGTGACGCCCGCGTAGTCGAACTTCGGCGCGTTCTTCACCGGCATCGACTTGCCCAGCTGGGTGGCCAGCGAGCTCAGGGTCTCCTGGTTCACCGGCAGCTGCTCATCGCGCTCGCCGTCCTCGAAGGTGACGGGCAGACCGCCCCGGCGCTTGTCGATCTCGGCCTTGTTGATGCCCTTGCAGGACCCCGCGCCCTCGGTGTACCCCATCTGCACCGCGGTGACCCGCTCGAACGCCGAACCGTGCACGGCGTCGGGATCATTGGGGTCGCGGTCGCGCACGGCGACGGTCGCGCCGAGCACGCCGTTGAGGCCGTCGGTGGTGTTGAGGGTGAAATGCTTGGAGTTGCCCTCGGCGACGTGGCGCAGGAAGACACCGGCCAGGCAGTCGGCCTGCTGTTCCTTCACCAGGGCGTCGGTGAGGAAGCCGCGCAGCAGGTCGGCCTGGGACTGGATGGCGTGGCCGTACTCGTGGGCCAGCACCATCACCACCGACATCTCCTTGTACTTGTCGACCAGCAGCGGCAGCAGGACCGAACGGTCCCAGCCGATGGTGTGGTCGAGCGGGCAGTACGCGGCGTTGATGAGCTTGTAGGTGCTGCTCTTGCAGAACTGCACCGATTCCGACTCCGGCGCCTTCGCCGACCACGAGATGTACTTCGAGGCGGGCTTGAAGTTGCCGCGGAACGTCTTGGAATACTCGGTCTGCCAATACTCTTCGATATCGGCGATGGCGTTGAGCGCGAGCTTGTCGATCTTGCCGTTGTCGCCGTTCTCGGCCTTCTTGTCGGTGTCGGGCACCCCGGGGCGCGATCCGCTCGGCCCGCTGTTCGACGTCGCGCCCGCCACCTCCCACGGGTTGTCCATGGTCGGCACCGCCTGGTCGCTGGCGACCGTTGTCGTCGTGCATCCGGATACGAGCATGCCGACGCTCACCAGTGCCGCGGCCACGGCAATTCCCCATCGATGTCTGATCATCCGCTGTTCCTCCCCGGAAAAGACGCGGACGCCTGGCGGTCCGCTGTCGAGCGCTCACATGGTAGACGAGATCGGTCAGCTGTCCATCCGCACCGAAGCCAGCACCGCGCGGTGATCGGTGCCGGGGATGGTGAGCGTGCGAACCTGTTGCGCCACACCACCTGCGACGAGAACGTGATCGATGCCGATCACCGGTCCCCACCGCCGATCCGCGGGGAAGGTGAGCAGGATGCCGTCGCCGGTCTGGGCGGCCGCCGACGCGAAAGGACCGTCGAGCAGGGCGCGGTAGGCCGAATGATCGTGGGTGGCATTGAAATCCGCGCCGACGATCGCGGGCGCGCTGGTTCCAGCGAGGATCTCGTCGACCCGGCGCATCTCCGCCGACCACGCGGCGAAGTCGAGGTTCGGCGGGATCGGATGGAAGGCGAAGACCGAGATCGGGCCGCGCTGTGGATGTTCCATCGTCGCGGAGATATTGCTCATGATGAAGCCGTCGTATTTCTCGGTGTCGCGCAACGGGTATCGGCTGTAGATGCCCGTGCCCCCGCCGCCGGACTGCGCGGGTTCCAGGTAGGTGTAGGGCAGCAGGTCTGTCAGTCCGGCGGCGCGCAGGCGCTCGATCGCGCCGACGGTCAACTCCTCGGTGGTGAGCACGTCGACGTCGTTGTCCCGCACGGCCGCGACCACCGCGGCGGTGTCGGCCTGGCCGAACAGCAGGTTCGACTGCAACACGACCAGTTCCGGCCCAGCGGCCGCGCGGCTCTCCGGAATGTAGGACGGCGCCACCAGCCACAGCGCGCCGACCAGCACCACCACCCCGGCGACCGCGCTCCGCCAGCTCCGCGCGATCAGCAGCAAGATCGACCCGACGACCGCGCCGAGCATCAACCACATCGCCCCCGAGGCCAGCAACACCATCGACCGCTGCGACCAGTTCCCGACATGCAACACGATCCCGGCCACCGCCGTGATCACTGCGCCCCACCCCAGGACGAGCAAGGCCCATTCCATCCATTCACGCATCATGCGGTCACCCTATGCAGCCGACATTGCGGCCCACTTATGGTGATCTTGAGAGATTTCTGTGGGGCATACACTGGCGCGGAAGGAGGCGGCATGTACATCGAGGAATTCACGGCGGCAGGCCCGCTCACCGAGGCAGCGGTCGAGGAGCTGATGACAGTCGCGGGCCGCTACACCTCCGCGCTCACCCTGACCGTCGCCGACCGCACCATCCAGCTGCCGGTGCTCCCCGTGTGCTGGACCGAACTCCCGCTCCGCGCGGGCACGGCGGTCACGGTCGAAGCCGCCCGCGGCTATCGCCCGGTCGGCACCGAGGACCGCGCCGCCCTGCGTGACTTCGTCACCACGTTCCAGCGCGCGACCGCAACGCCCTAGAGCGGTAGCCCCGCCTCGATCCAGTTGTAGGCCTGGATCTTCCGGGAGGCGGGATCGTTGACGACCTGGTTGATGAGGTCGTTGATCTGGTCGGTGGACAGGGGGTAGCCGTAGTGTTCGGCGGCGCCCGCCGAGGCCCAGAGGGACGCGAACAGGCCGGGACCGCCGAGGAGGTGGGCCAGAGCGGTGGCGACATCCTCGACCACCTCGATGACGCCGTGGACCAGGGCGATCGCGATGTCCTCGTCGCCGGGGGCGGCGCCGGGTGCCAGTGCACCGGATTCCACGGCGCGCCGGGCCAGCCATTCGCGAGGCACCAGCGGAGCGGGACCGATGGCGTCGCCGAGGTAGTAGCGCCACTCCCCCGGATTGCCCTGGTCGAAGGCGTGGATGTAGAAGGTGCGGGTCAGCGCCCACAGGGCGATGTAGCGCAGGGCGACCTGTTCGGGCTCCAGTGCCGCGTCGGCGCCGTCGGCCCGGTCGCGCTCGAGCTGGTTCCAGGCGAAGCGGAACCAGACCTGCTCGGAGTTGCCGACCCAGGTGGCGGGCAGGCGGTCGGCCAGTGCGGCGACGTCGGCGGCGGGGCCGTAGAGGCCGGTGTCGCCGGAGACCTCGACGCGCAGGTTGTCGACATAGCCGCGCAGGGCGTCGACGGAGGTGAACACCGCGTAGCCGAGCTGGGCGAGGCGGGTGAGGTCGGCGTTGGCCGGCTCGAGTACCAGCACCACCGGCATGCCGACGCCGGGCTGCAGGCCCTCGGGCCAGAAGGCTTCGGCGACAGCGAGTTCGCGGCCGGTCACCGGGTCGGAGACCTCGCTGTCGAGCAGCGGGAAACCGAAGCCGTCGGCGATGAGGTCGTCGACGAGCGCGTTCACCTGGTCCACCGCCGGATCGCCGATGGTCACCCCGGCGACGCCGACGGACAGCAGCGTCGGCCGGTGCAGGGTGCCGGTGCGCAACTGCTCGAGGAAGGCGTCGGCGGCCGCGGACAGCAACTTGCGCCGGGCGCGCAGGAATTCACGATAGTTCTCCACCCGCCACAGTGCCGGATCGGTCGGAATCCACTGTGAGGCGAGCACTCCCGGATGTCTGCGCTCCACCTCGGCGAGGTAGTCGGCGGGCTCGCGCTCGCCCAGTTCTGCTTCCGAGCCGGGGCTGAGGAAGCAGAAGTTGGCGATCGCGTTGATCTCGTTGCGCTCGTATCCGGCATCGCGCAGCGTGGTCTTCGGGAACAGGTAGTGCACCTGCACCGGCGAGCGCTCGCCGAACTGCTCGATGCCGAGCTCGGATCCGGTGCCCAGATCGCGCGAACCGTCCACGCGGGTCAGCAGATACAGCAGCGGATAGAACCGCGAGCCTCGGGTCGCGCCGGCGAAATCGTCGGCGCACAGGTCGAGTGAGCCGCCGCGCAGCCGCTCCAGCGAGGCGATGAGCCCGTTGATGCCGCCGCGTTCGAGGGTGTCGTAGTCCTGCTGCAGGAAGGTCTCGGTGGAACCGCTGAAGCGGCCCCACAGCGCGGAATGGATGTACCAGTACAGGACCCGGTCGCGGTGCAGGTCGTCGTCGAAGCGGCCGCCGTTGAGGAACAGCAGCCTGGTCACCACGGGAATCGCGTAGCGCCCCATGAGGACTCGGTCGTGGTCGAGGCCGAGGCGGCCCGCCACGGTGTCGAGGAAGGTGTCGACCTGGGTCGCGGTCGCGACCAGTGCCTGCTCGAACTCCGCGGGCGAGAGATCACCGAGCGCGTCGAAGTGCGCGCGGCCGTTGCCGACGGCGATCACGTTGCGCAGCAACCAGTCCAGAGTGAAGGTGTAGCCGTCCTTGTCCCAGCGGATCAGGTGGTCGCGCAGGTTGCCGCGGGCCTGCGGCCACTGCGCGCACAGCGTCGCCAGTGCCAGGTCGCCCTTGGACAGTTTGGTGCCGCCGGAGTTGACCCGGTTGAAGATGTCGACGACCTCGTCGACGGTGCGATCGGAGCCGGTGATGGTCTCGACGTTGAACTCGCGGTGGGTGATCTCGCGCAGCTTGTTCAACCGGTCGAGGTAGGCGGCGAGGGTTTCCTGCGGCACATCGGTGAACCGGGGCAGGTAGTGCACCGGGCCGTGCGCGAACAGCTCGGTGACATCGATCCAGGTCGGCGCGGTGTCACGGCCGGGGATCTGGAACTCGAAAACCTCACGGTCGACGTCGAAATGGAGTCCGGTGAACGCCACGGCGTCGCCCTCGAAGAACGACGGCGCACGGCCACGCAGGATGCCGTAGAGCGTGGTGATGCGCTGCTGACCGTCGAGCAGCAGCTGCCGCAGTCCCGACCCGCCTGCCCCGCCGCGCACGGCGATGTCCTCGGAGCCGGTTTCCCACACCAGGAGCCCGCCGACCGGGTACCCGAGATACAGCGACCGCATGAGCCCGCGCACCTGGTCCCTGTTCCACACGTAGCCGCGCTGGAATTCCGGCAGCAGCACCGCTCCGGAATCGATCTGGTCGAGCAGGGAGGACAGACGTGTCACGGCAGCCTTTCGATCGCGATCCGGTAGCGCAGGCGCTCCATCGTTGCACGAATCGTACCGACAAACACCGACGCGCCAGCGGCCGAACAGGACTCGCGGGTGGATGCTTCCGCTAGCGCGTATCCGCCACCGCGGCACGGAACGCGTCGGAGGCGTAGAACGGTGCCAGCCTGCGCCGGACCACGGTGTCGAGATAGCCACGCTCGTCGAGCGTTCCGAGCACCGAGGGGCCGAAACGCAAGGCCTCCTCGATCATGTCCTCGCGCCCGATGCCGAGCTCGGCGAGCAGTTCGGCCAGTGGGGTGTCGCCGTACTTGTCGAAGACGTGATCGATGCCCTCGTCCAGCAGCGCGTGGAAGTAGTCGGTGTCGCGGAAGGTGCGCCAGAACTCGAAGGTGAGGACGACGGCGTCTTCCACGTCGTTGGCCGAGACCAGGTCGCGGAAGGAGCCGACCGCGTCGCCGGTGTGCTTGCGCCAGGTCTCGCGGGCGGCGTCGAGCAGGACGTCGTCGGCGTCGTTGCGGTTGCCGCGCAACACGAATCGCGCACCGGTGCGGGTGAGGCGGCCGACGCCGTTCTCGATCGCGGGCAGCGCGGGTTCGGCCAGCCGGGCGAGCGCGCCGCGCAGCGACTGCGCCAGCCCGCCGCCGTCGGCGTGCCTGCCCTCGTCGACCGCGGTGACGACAGCGCGCTGCACGGCTTCGACGCAGGCGTCGACGGTGACCGGGCTGTTGAGCACGAGCCGCACCAGCCGGTGTGCGACCTCCATGTCGGCCACGGCCGAGACCAGCTCGTCGAAGCGACGGTTGTCCACGACATCGCCGACCGGGATCTCGTCCTGGGCGCGATGGTTGTACAGCCGGGCGGCGATCTCGCCGACCAGTTCGGGGATCGCGCCCTCGACCGGGATCTGCACCGCGTACTTGTGCGCGACGTCCTTGATCTGGTCACGCGTGACGGCCTCGGCCAGCGTCAGCTCCTGCGCCTCGGCGAGCAGGCCGTCCACCTCGTCGACGACGAGCTCGCGAAAACCCGCGGGCTGCAGCAGCTGGTCCTTGGTGAATGCGACATGCGCGTCGAGCACCCGCAAGGCCAGGTCGACGTGTCCGAAGCGCTCATCGTTCGTCTCACCCATGTCGCCCAGATTGGCATACCGCGCGACGAGATGTGACCTCGGCGCGCACAACCGCGATCCCCGGCTCCGACACGCCGTGTGTCGCCGCAGACTCCGCCCAGATCACGGTGTGATCAAGCCGCGCGCGCAGTTTGTCGATGAGTATGGCATACTAGGTTGCTGAGACTGGGCTGATCACAGAGATCGCCATGGCTCATCTACGGAAAAGACTTTTAAACACCATGACTCAAGGCACTGTTAAGTGGTTCAACGGCGAGAAGGGCTTCGGCTTCATCGCCCAAGACGGAGGCGGCCCCGACGTCTTCGTGCATTACTCCGCCATCGGCGGCTCGGGCTTCAAGTCCCTCGAAGAGGGTCAGCGGGTGGAGTTCGAGGTCGGCCAGGGCCAGAAGGGCCCGCAGGCCCAGGACGTCCGCGCCATCTGATTTCAGCGTGAGCTAGAAAGGCCCCGCACCCTTGGTGTGGGGCCTTTCTCATGCCCTCATCCCCCGAAGACCCGCTCCACCACCGCTTTCGCGCGACGGGTGATGCGCATGTAATTGTCGAGGAACTCGCTGCCGTCGTCGGTGGGCCAGCCCGCCACCCGCGCGACCGCCGATAGTAGACGGCCCGGGCCGGGGAGCTGATCGGTCGGCTTGCCCTTGACGAGGACAAGCGCGTTGCGGGCCGCGGTGGCGGTGATCCACGATTCACGCAGCAGCGCAACGTCTTCGGGCTCGAGGATGCCCTCGGCCTCGATGACGTCGAGCGATTGCAGCGTCGAGGTGTTGTGCAGGGCCGGCACTTCGTGGGCGTGGCGCAACTGCAGCAGTTGCACGGTCCATTCGATGTCGGCCAGGCCGCCGCGACCCAGCTTGGTGTGCGTGGCGGGGTTGGCGCCGCGCGGCAGCCGCTCGGCGTCGACGCGGGCCTTGATGCGGCGGATCTCGCGGACCGCATCGGCCGACACCCCACCCGCCGGGTACCGGATCGGGTCGATGACGTGCAGGAATCGCACGCCGAGGTCCTGATCTCCCGCCACCTGGTGCGCGCGCAGCAGCGCCTGCACCTCCCACGGCTGGGCCCATTGGTCGTAGTAGGCCTGATAGGCCGCCAGGGTGCGGACAAGGGCGCCGTTGCGGCCCTCCGGCCGCAATCCCGCGTCGACCTGCAGCGGCGGATCGGTGCTCGGCGCGCCGAGCAGCCGCTGCACCTTCTCGGCGATGCCGACGGCCCACTTCACGGCCGTGGTCTCGTCCTCGCCGGGCCGCGGGTCGCAGACGAACAGCACATCGGCGTCGGAGCCATAGCCGAGCTCCATGCCGCCGAGCCTGCCCATGCCGATCACCGCGAAGTCGGCGGGCGCGGGCGCGCCCCGCTCGGCCTCCGACGCCCGGATGACCGCGCTGAGCGAGGCCTCGAGCACCGCCACCCACACCGAGGACAGCGCGGCGCACACCTGCGGCACGTCGAGCATGCCGAGCAGATCGGCCGAGGCGACGCGGGCCAGCTCGTGCCTGCGCAGCGAACGGGCCGCCGCGACAGCGCGATTCGGGTCGTCGTAGCGGGCCGCCGCGGTCTGGATGCCGCGGGCCACGTCCTCCGGTTGCGGGCCGAGCAGCTGCGGGCCGCCCGGTCCGTCGGCGTACATGCGAATCGTCTCGGGGGCGTTGATCAGCAGGTCTGGCAGGTACTCCGAGGAACCGAGCACGATCATCAGGCGCTGGGCGATGGCCCCTTCGTCACGCAGTTCGCGCAGGAACCAGATCTGGTCGTCGAGGCCCTCGGACACCCGGCGGTAGGCGAGCAGGCCCGCGTCGGGATTCGGTGTGTCACCGAGCCATTCGAGCAGAGTCGGCAGCAGCAGCGCCTGGATGCGGCCCTTGCGGGAGACACCACCGGTGAGTGCCTTGAGATGTCCGAGCGCGTTGGCGGGGGCGCCGTAACCGAGGGCGGCGAGCTGGCGGACGGCGGCATCGGGGCTCAGCCGCAGCGCGTCGGAGTCGAGCCGGGCGACCGCCTCGAGCAGCGGGCGGTAGAACAGCTTGGCGTGCAGGCGCCGCACCCGCAGGGAATTGCGGCGGATGTCGGTCTCGAGCACGCCGACCGCGTCCTGGCGGCCGTCCGGGCGGATGTGGGCGGCGCGGGCCAGCCAGCGCATGCCCTCCTCGTCGTCGGCGGCGGGCAGGGTGTGGGTGCGCTTGAGCCGCTGCAACTGCAGGCGGTGCTCGAGCAGGCGCAGGAATTCGTAGGAGGCGGTGAGATTGGCGGCGTCGTCGCGGCCGACGTAGCCGCCCGCCGCCAGCGCGGTGAGCGCCTCGACGGTATTGGTGGCGTGCAGCGAGTCGTCGACCCGCCCGTGCACCAATTGCAGCAGCTGCACGGCGAATTCGACATCGCGCAGGCTGCCCGCGCCGAGTTTGAGTTCGCGCTCGCGCAGGTCGGCGGGGACCAGGTCTTCCACCCGGCGGCGCATCGCCTGCACGTCGGCGACGAAGTCGGGACGTTCCGAGGCGGTCCACACCATCGGCATCAGCGCGTCGCGGTACTGCTGCCCGAGCTCCAGATCGCCGGTCATCGGCCGGTTCTTCAGCAGCGCCTGGAATTCCCAGGTGCGGGCCCAGCGCTTGTAGTAGGCCAGGTGGGAGTCGAGCGTGCGCACCAGCGCGCCCGCCTTGCCCTCGGGACGCAGCGCCGCGTCGACCTCGAAGAAGGCCGAGCTGGCGATGCTCATCATCTCCGCGGCCAGCCGGGTCGCGGTGGCGTCGGCCGGTTCGGCGACGAACACCACGTCGACGTCGCTGACGTAGTTCAGTTCGCGCGCACCGCATTTGCCCATCGCGATCACCGCGAGGCGCACCGGCACCGGGCCGTTCTTGCACACCCGCGCGACCGCGACCGACAGCGCGGCGGTGAGCGCGGCGTCGGCCAGATCCGACAGATGCCTGCCGACCACCTGATACGGCGGCACCGGCTCGTTCTCGACGGTGGAGGCCAGATCGACCGCGGCCAGCAGCATCAGCTGATCGCGATACCTGCTGCGCAGCAACGCGATCGCCTCCGGCCCGGCGATACCGGCCCGGAACAGCATCGGCCCGGCGTTGGGCCCGGTCTCGGGTTTCGCGTCGACCGCGTCGAGCAGGTCGGCGATCAGGTCGTCGCGGTCGGGAATCCGATTCTCGCGCAGGATCTTCCACGCGGCGGGCGCCGCGACGAGATGGTCGCCGAACGCGGTCGAGGAGCCGAGCAGCCCGAACAGCCTGCCGCGCAGTGTGGTGTCGGAGCGGATCGCCGAATCCAGTTCGGTCCAGTCGTTTCCGAGTGACTCGCACAGCCGTACGAGGGTCGACAGTGCCAGGTCGGCATCGGGGGAACGCGACAGCGCCCACAGCACGGGCACGCCGTCGACGTTGTCCCAGCCGAGCTGGTGCAGGGAATCCGCCGCGGTGGGCTCGAGCAAGCCGAGCCTGCCGACGCCGGGAACAGCGGAGCGGACAGTCGGTGGCCGGACCATGTCCTAAAAGTACAGGGTCCCGGCATCGACTGCGTCACGCCCGGCGCGCCGGACGTGTGTCACAGGCTGAGGTATTCCTTGAGCTCCCACGGCGTCACCTGGCTGCGGTAATCGGCCCATTCGCGGCGCTTGTTGCGCAGGAAGAAGTCGAAGACGTGCTCACCGAGCGTCTCGGCGACCAGCTCCGAGCGCTCCATCGCCTGCAGCGCCTCGTCGAGGGTGCCCGGCAGCGAGCGGAAGCCCATGGCGCGACGCTCGGCGTCGGTCAGCGACCACACGTCGTCCTCGGCCTCGGGCGGCAGCGTGTAGCCCTTCTCGATGCCGCGCAGACCGGCGGCGAGCAGCACCGCGAAGGTCAGATACGGGTTGCAGGCCGAATCTGGGCTGCGGATCTCGACGCGCCGCGACGAGGACTTGTTCGGCGTGTACATCGGCACGCGCACCAGCGCCGAGCGGTTGGACCGGCCCCAGGAGGCCGCCGTCGGCGCCTCGCCGCCGTGGATGAGGCGCTTGTAGGAGTTCACCCACTGGTTGCTGATGGCGCTGATCTCGGGGGCGTGCTCGAGGATGCCCGCGATGAACGAGCGCGCCGTCGAGGACAGGTTCTCCGGGTCGTCGGCGTCGGCGAAGGCGTTGGACTCGCCTTCGAACAGGCTCATGTGGGTGTGCATGGCCGAGCCGGGGTACTGGGCGAACGGCTTGGGCATGAACGTGGCGCGCACGCCCTCGTCGATCGCGACCTCCTTGATGAGGTAGCGGAAGGTCATCACGTTGTCGGCCATCGACAGCGCGTCGGCGTAGCGCAGGTCGATCTCCTGCTGGCCGGGGGCGCCCTCGTGGTGGCTGAACTCCACCGAGATGCCCATCGACTCGAGCGCGTCGATGGCGTGGCGGCGGAAGTTGGGGGCCGAGTCGTGCACGGCCTGGTCGAAGAAGCCGCCGTTGTCGGCGGGCACCGGCTCGCCGTTCTTCAGGCCGTTCTCCAGCAGGAAGAACTCGATCTCGGGGTGCACGTAGCAGCTGAAGCCGACGTCGGCGGCCTTGTTGAGCTGACGGCGCAGCACGTGGCGCGGGTCGGCCCACGACGGCGAACCGTCGGGCATGGTGATGTCGCAGAACATGCGGGCGGAGTGCTGGTGGCCCTTGGAGGTGGCCCAAGGCAGCACCTGGAAGGTCGACGGATCCGGCCGCGCGACCATGTCCGCCTCGGACACGCGCGCGAAGCCTTCGATGGCCGAACCGTCGAAGCCGATGCCCTCCTCGAAGGCGCCCTCGAGCTCGGCGGGCGCGATGGCGACGGACTTCAGGTAGCCCAGCACGTCGGTGAACCAGAGACGGACGAAGCGGATGTCCCGCTCTTCGAGCGTCCGCAGCACGAATTCCTTCTGGCGATCCATACCGGCGAGCGTAAGCACCCGGCGTTAAATCCGTGTTACATACGCGGTCGTGTTGTGCTATCTCGTCACATCCTTCGCACATCTCACCCGGACTGACGGCGCGCGGTGCGCCGCGGTATCGGTCAGCAGGTGAGTCCGGCACCGGGCGCGGCGAGGTCGACCAGGTAGTCGATCACCGCGTCGTCGACGCAGCGGTCGCCCGCGACCAAGGCGGCGGTGTGCCGGTTACCGCGGAAGGTGATCAGCTCGGCGCCCAGCTGGGCGGCCAGGTCGACACCGGCCTGGTACGGCGTCGCGGGGTCGTCGGTGGTGGAGACGACGACCGTCGTCGGCAGGCCCTGCGCCGACACCCGGTGGGGTGTGCTGGTGTTGGGCACCGGCCAGGAGGCGCAGAGTTCGAGCGGGGCGGCGCCGGTGCCCTTGCCGTCGTCGAGGAAGGGCGCGGCCTTGCGGTACTCGGCGTCCTGGCGGGCGACGACCGCGGGATCGGTGATCCGGGGATCGTCGACGCAGCGGATGGCGTTGAAGGCGTCCTGGATGTTGGCGTAGGTGCCGTCCTCGCGGCGGCCGTCGTACATGTCGGCCAGCTGCAACAACGTGTCGCCGTGTCCGTCGCGCAGTTCGGTCAGGCCCTGGGTGAGGATGTTCCACAGGTCGTCGCTGTAGAGGGCCTGCTGGACGCCGGTGATCGCGTCGCCGTAGCTGAGCCCGCGCGGATCGGTCGTCGCGGCGGGCGTGGTCTCCAGCGGGGCGACCAGTGCGCGGAACCGGGCCACCGACTGGGCCGGATCGGTGCCGAGCGGGCAGTCGGCGTTCTGCGCGCACTCGGCGGCGTAGGCATCGAACACGCCCTGGAAGCCCGCGGCCTGGCGCAGCGATTCCTGCACCGGGTCCTGGGAGGAGTCCACCGCGCCGTCGAGCACGAGCGCACGCACGTTCTGCGGGAACTTCTCGGCGTAGGCCGAGCCGAGCCGGGTGCCGTAGGAGTAGCCGAGGTAGCTCAGCTTCGGATCGCCGAGCACCGCGCGCATCACGTCCATGTCCTGGACGACCTCGCGGGTGCCGACATGGGTGAGCAGCTCGGTGCCGCTGCGCTCGACACAGCGGTCGGCGTACTCACGGTTGTCGGCCTCGGCCTCGGCGATGCCCGCCGGGCTGTTGTCGGTCGGCGGCTCCGCGCGTTCGGCGTCGGCCTGCTGCGGGGTCAGGCACACGATCGAGGGCAGCGAGGACCCGACGCCGCGCGGATCGAAGCCGACCCGGTCGAATCGGTCGGCCAGTTCGGTGCGGTTGCCGACGGTGACCATCGACAGCCCGGAGACGCCGGGACCACCGGGGTTCATCAGCAGCGAGCCGAGCTTGTCACCGGTGGCCGGAATCCGCGACATCGCGATCTGGGCGGTCGGGCCGTCCGGGCGGGCGTAGTCGACGGGCACGGTGATCCGCGCGCATTCGGTCTTGGGCGGCAGCCGGTCCTCCGGACTGCCGAAGCCCTCGCACGAACCCCACTCCAGGGGCTGCTCATAGAACTGGGCCAGACCGTCGGGCGGAGGCGGCAGCTCGGCGCGGGGCGCGCTCGTCTCGGCGCTGGTGCATCCGGAGACGATCAGCGCGCACGCAGCGCCGACGAGCACGACAAACCTGCCACGCTGCACGGTGGGCCCACCTTTCCGCGCCACACGGCGCACAACTCGATGCGCCCGAACGGGCTCGCTTTCACGGTAGCCCAACCACCGCTGTGACCGATCACACCGGGACAGGCCCTTAAAGCGGCTCGGCCCGAGGTGGCACACTGGATTCGTCAGAAAAACCCGGGGACCCGGTACGGGCCTCGAGGAACCAGACGAAAGGGACGATGATGTCCGTATCCGATGAGCAGACCCCTGCCTACGGTGCCGCTCCCGCAGCCGAAGCCACCCCGACCAAGCAGCCCCGCCGCAAGACCCGCGTCCAGCATCTACAGCAGATGAAGGCCGAGGGCGAGCGCTGGTCGATGCTGACGGCCTACGACTATTCCTCCGCGCGCCTCTTCGAGGAAGCGGGCATCCCGGTCCTGCTGGTCGGCGATTCCGCCGCCAACGTCGTGTACGGCTACGACACCACCGTGCCGATCACCGTCGACGAACTGATCCCCCTGGTGCGCGGCGTCGTCCGTGGCGCGCCGCACGCGCTGGTCGTCGCCGACCTGCCCTTCGGCACCTACGAGTCCTCGCCGCAGCAGGCGCTGGCGACCGCCACCCGGTTCATGAAGGAGGGCGGCGCGCACGCGGTCAAGCTCGAGGGCGGCGAACGCGTCGCCGAGCAGATCGCGGTGATCACCGCGGCGGGTATCCCGGTGATGGCGCACATCGGTTTCACCCCGCAGAGCGTCAACACCCTCGGCGGGTTCCGGGTACAGGGCCGCGGTGACGGCGCCGAGCAGCTCATCGCCGACGCGATCGCCGTGCAGGAAGCCGGCGCGTTCTCCGTCGTCATGGAGATGGTGCCCGCCGAGCTGGCAGGCCAGGTCACCCACAAGCTGACCATCCCGACCGTCGGCATCGGCGCCGGCGCCGACTGCGACGCGCAGGTGCTGGTCTGGCAGGACATGGCCGGGTACACCAGTGGTAAGACCGCCAAGTTCGTCAAGCGCTTCGGCAATGTCGGCGACGAGCTGCGTTCGGCCGCAGCCGCGTACGCCGACGAGGTCCGCCGGGGCGTGTTCCCCGGGCCGGAACACAGCTTCTGAGATCGTGCCCGGTGATCGAGCGGTATCTCGATCACCGGGCAGTTCGCAAGCCACCGGCGACCGATCCGGCGAAGTGGCAGACTCGATGGCGACATAGTCGACACGAGTAGGGGTATCGATGCCGCATCGCCGTTGGAAGGCCCGTCCCGTGCGCGCGGGCGCGTTCACCCTGTCGAATCTCGCTGCGGGATCGGTGTTCTGATGCGCGGTCTGTACCCGGCGATCGAGCCGTTCGACAAAGGTCTGCTCGACGTCGGTGACGGGCAGTCGGTGTACTGGGAGGTCAGCGGCAACCCCGACGGCAAGCCGGTGGTGTTCGTGCACGGCGGGCCCGGCGGTGGCACCAGTCCGCTGCAACGGCGATTCTTCGACCCCGCGGTGTACCGGATCGTGCTGTTCGATCAGCGTGGATGCGGGCAGTCGGTACCGCACATCGCCGACGGCGCGAGCCTGGATGTCAACACCACCCCGCACCTGATCGCCGACATGGAACTGCTGCGCGCGCACCTCGGCATCGAACGCTGGCAGGTGTTCGGCGGTTCGTGGGGGTCCACCCTGGGCCTCGCCTACGCCCAGGCCCATCCCGAGCGGGTGACCGAGCTGGTGCTGCGCGGGATCTTCCTGTTGCGGCGCAAGGAGATCGACTGGTACTACAACGGCGCCGCGGGCAACGTGTACCCGGCCGAGTGGGCGAAATTTTTGGCCCCGGTCCCCGTCGAGGAGCGCGACGACGACCTGGTCGAGGTGTATCACCGGCTGCTGCACTCCCCCGATCCACAGGTGGCCCTCGATGCCGCCGTCGCGTGGTCGACGTGGGAAGGCGCGACGAGTTCGCTGCTGCCGCAACCGGATCGGATCGCCGAGACCGGCGAGGCGCGCTTCGCGCTGGCCTTCGCCCGGATCGAAAACCACTATTTCCGGCACGGCGGATTCCTCGACGAGGGACAGTTGCTGCGTGACCTCGATCGGATCGCGCACATCCCCGGCGTGATCGTGCAGGGCCGCCACGACATCGTGTGTCCCGCGGTGAGCGCCTGGGAACTACACCGGGCCTGGCCGGGCTCCACGCTGCACATCGTCGAGGACGCCGGGCACACCGCCCACGAACCCGGCATCACGCATCACCTGGTCGAGGCGACCGATGCGTTCGGGAAGATAGGCTGAGATCATGGCGCGCAAGGCCGGAAAAGCCGTTGTCGCGGCGCTCGGCGAGGACATCGACCGGCTGCTGGCCGCCGAACCCGACGTGCGCGCCGACGCCGACGACTCGGTGCACCAGATGCGAGTGGCCACGCGCAGGCTGCGCAGCGTCCTTCGCTCCTATCGCGACCTGTTCGACCAGCATCAGGCCGCCGCGACCGTGACCGAACTGAAGTGGCTGGCCGATCTGCTCGGCGTCGCGCGTGACGCGGAGGTGCGCGCCGCGCGGTTCCAGGATCTGCTCGCCGGGCATGACAACGTCCCCGCCGTGGTGACCGAGGCTCTGGTCGGCGCCGCACGAGACGCCTACACCGACGCGCACGCGATCGTGCTCACCGAACTCGACGGCATGCGCTACCGCCACCTGGCCGAGGTGCTGCGAGCCTGGCGGACCGATCCACCGCTGGCCGCCGACCTGGCACACGACAAGGCCCACCACGTCTTCGACAAGATCGTGCGCCACGACCGCAAGCGCCTGCGCAAACTCGTCTTCGCCGAACCGACCGCCGCACCGGCCGAGCGAGTCGAAATCCTGCACGATATCCGCAAGGGCGCCAAACGTTTACGCTATGCCTGCGAGGCGGCACACGAGGTCCTCGGAACCGGTGCCGCCGACCTCGGCACCCGCGCCAAACGTCTCCAATCGGTCCTCGGCGACCACCGCGACGCCGTCGAATCCCGCGAAGCCATCCTCGTGGCCGCCGCCGGCTCCCACGGCTCCACCGCCACCCTCTACGAACTCCTCGCCGACACCGAGGAAGCCGCCGCGGGTCGATCCCTGGCCCGCTACCCCGCCACCGCCGCCTTCGTCTCGGTCACCGGGTGAGCGACGCAGGCACTGCCGTGTGAGGTGTGGCTGGCTACACCGTCGACCCGGTGGCCAGCTCCATCGAGAACGCGGGGCGCCGCGACAACCATGAGAGTCATGACGCACACACCAGCCGAGCCGACCGTGATCATCGGCAGTCCCGGCGAGCAGACCGAGGTGGTCGACGGCCCACCGGCGGACCAGGGCCACCGCGGCGGGGTGCTCGCCACCGTGGCGCGGGCGCCCTTCCGGCTCAGGGCCTGGAAGGAGCTCGGCTACCTGATCCTGTCGTTCGTCCTCGGCTGCGTGGCCGTGTGCTACCTGTTCTTCGGTTTCGGCGGCGGGCTGTACGCGTCGATCTTCCTCGTCGGCATCCCGCTGCTGGCGGTGATCCTGCTCGGCGGCCGGGTGTGGGGGCGGATCTACCGGTCGCTCGGCGGGGCGCTGCTCGGCATCCGGGTCGAGGCGCCACCGGCCTTCGTCCGTGCGCCGGGCCTGATCGGATTCTTGAAGAGCGCGTTCACCGATCGGGTGAGCTGGCGTGCCGCACTGTTCCTGCTCGCGCAGTCCGTGCTCGGTGTGGTGGTCGGCTATATCGTCCTCGTCGTGACCGCGATGGTCGCCTTCACGGCGCTCTCCCCGATTCCGTGGCTGCTGTTCGATCCGGTCCAGGTGGACGAGAGCGGGGTCGAGCGGCACAGCCTCGTGCAGTTCGGTTCGTTCTATGTCGACACCTGGCCCCGCGCGCTGGCCATGTCCGGCATCGGCATCGCGCTGTGTTTCGCGCTGCCGTGGCTGATCCGGGGCGTCTGCTGGGTGCACGGGATGCTGATCACCCACCTGCTGGCGGCGACACCGCGAGACCGGCAGCTGGCCGAGCTGCGGGCCAGCAGACGCGCCGCGGTCGACGACGCCGCCGCGACGCTGCGCCGGGTCGAGCGCGACCTACACGACGGCACGCAGGCGCGCCTGGTCACCATCGCGATGGCCCTCGGCAGGGCCGAGGAACGCCTGGCCGCAGGCGGTGACCCCGGCGATCTCGTCGCCGAGGCCCGCGCCGGCGCCAAGGAGGCGCTGACCGAGCTGCGCGAACTGGTCCGCGGCATCCACCCGCCCGCGCTCGAACTCGGTCTCGGTCCCGCCCTGGAGACGCTCACCGCCCGCTGCGCGGTGCCGGTCGAGCTGCGCGTCCATCTGCCGCGGCGGCCGAGTCCCGCGATCGAGGCGATCGCCTATTTCTCGGTCGCCGAACTGCTCACCAATGTGGTCAAACACGCACGGGCGACGGAGATTACCGTCACGGTATCGCCCGAGGGCCTGCGCTCCCTGGCGATCGCCGTGCGCGACAATGGAATCGGTGGCGCGCGTCCTTCCGGCGCCGGCGCGGCGGGTGGCAGCGGGCTGGCCGGTCTCGCCGCCCGCGCCGAGTCCGTCGACGGCACACTCACCGTCGACAGTCCGGCAGGCGGGCCTACCGTGGTGACCATGGTGTTGCCGATGGCGGGTCCGCAGTGAGCGCGCCCCGGTCGCTGCGGGTGGTGATCGCCGAGGACAGCGCCATCCTGCGGGACGGTCTGGCCGGACTGCTGACCGAACGCGGCCACGAGGTGGTGGCGATGGTCGGTGACGCCCTGTCGTTGAGCGAGGTGGTCGGCACCCAGCAGCCCGACGTCGCGGTGGTGGACGTGCGGATGCCGCCCACGTTCACCGACGAGGGACTGCTGGCCGCGATCGAACTGCGCCGGGCGTATCCGGGCATCGGCGTGCTGGTCTTCTCCCAGTGGATCGAAACCCGGTACGCGACAGAACTTCTCGCCGCGGGCGCCGGTGGGGTCGGCTACCTGCTCAAGGATCGGGTTGCCGATGTCGCCGATTTCGTCGACGCGCTGCACCGGGTCGCGACCGGCGGTACCGCGCTCGACCCGGAGGTGGTCAAGCAGCTGATGGGCGCGTCCCGGCAGCAGGACTCGCTGGCCCGGCTCACTCCCCGCGAACGTGAGGTGCTCGAGCTCATGGCCCAGGGCCTGACGAACAGCGCGATCGCCGCGGCCATCACCGTCACCGAGCGCGCGGTCGAGAAGCACATCGGCAACATCTTCACCAAACTCGACCTGCCGCCCTCCGACACCCATCACCGCAGAGTGCTCGCGGTCCTGCGCCTGCGCGGGTGACTGGCGGGCCTAGAAGCCCTGTGAGTTGCCCTGGGTGGTCACGGTGGAGCCCGCGGCCGTCAGTGCGCAGCGTGGCCGTTGTATTCGAAGGCGATCGTCCGGGTCGCGACATCGGCCACCGCGAGGCGCACGGAGACATGTTCGCCTTCCGGCGGCTGTCCCTCGCATCGGCCGAGGATCGGGGGGTCGGCGACGAAGATCTCGGCGGGTCTGCTGCCGTTGGCCTCGCGCAGAACGAGGGCGGAGAACTCGGCGCCGATCCGGGGTGCCAGGACGGTCGCCTCGGTCAGGTCGACGCACGCCCTGTCCACCTTGTTGGCGACAGAGTCGGTGCGGCGCAGGGTTTCGGCCGCGGGGCCGAGTCCGTCGACCACCCATTGCGGCACGTCGGTACCGGCGCAGTGGGCCAGGCAGATCTCGGTGGTGAACCTGTCGGCGAGGCGGCGCAGCGGGGCCGTCACGTGGGCGTAGGGCGCGCCGATGGCGCTGTGGGTCAGCTGGTCCCCGGTCGGCTGGTCGAGGTCGCCGAGCATCGTGTAGCCGGCGCCGCGCAGCAGGCTCGTTGCCTCCGACATCAGGACCAGGCCTGCGGGGGTGTTCGCGTCGAGGCCTGCCAGCAGCCGGCCGACGGGCACGTCGGCGGGCCAGGAGACACCGAGGGCGGCCGCGGTGCGGCGCATGGACTCGATGGCGCTCTCCGGGGGCGGTGGCATGGTGCGCAGCAGGCCGATCGGGGTTCCCTTGTGCTCCAGCATGATCCGGGCCGCGCACATGCCGGTGAGCAGCGAGACCTGTTCGTTCCAGTCGTCCGCGGCGGTCCGCGGTTCCAGCTCGAGCCGCCAGTTGTCACCGTGGCGCACCACGTCCTGGGCGGGCAGGCGCAGCGAGATCGCACCCTGATCGAGTCCCGCTTCGATCCGTAGCCGCCCGAACTCGGGCAGCGCGATCAGGGACGGATGCAGCGTTCCGGCGTCGGCGGCCGCCTGCACCTGCGCGTAGTCGAATCGCTCCCGGGAGCACACCAGTGCGCGCGTCACCGAGAAGCTCTGCGGGACGGCCTTGTCGTCCAGTTCGATGGTCCACAGCGCGGCGGGGCGGTCGACACCGGGAAGCAGGCTGGCGGTGCCCTCGGACAGCACCGTCGGGTGCAGGGGAATGTTGCCGTCGGGCAGGTAGAAGGTCTGGCCGCGCGCTTCGGATTCGCGGGCGAGCGCACCGCCCGGCACGATCACGGCGCCGAGATCGGCGATCGCGTAATGCAGGGTGAAGCCGGTGGGGGTGCGTGCGATGTGCAGCGCCTGGTCCAGATCCATGGCGCTGGGCGGGTCGATGGTGACGAACTCGATCTCGGTCCGGTCGACCCTGGTACCCGCGAACGCGTCGACCGCGTCGCGGGCCTCCGAGACGGCCTCGGCAGGATAGTCCGAGGCCAGCCCGAACTCGGAACGGATGGCGCCGAAGTCGACCGGCGCCGAGACGATCCGCTGATGGAGTTCCATCCTGGCAGGTTAGCGACTGACTACTGCAGTGCCAGCATGGTGCCGTTGAGCTGATCGAACGGGCCGTACACGGTGAACGTGACCCGGCCGTTGGGAACCGACGACGACACCGCCGCCGCCGCTGCGAGCGCCTGGCCGAACGAGGCCGCCGAGGGGTGCGGCAGACCGGCGACGGTCAGACCGAACCGGGTCTGGTGGACCCAGGCGGTATCGGCCGGGCTGAGGTCGACCTGGACCCCACCCGACAGCGGGGTCACCGCGACCGCGCTCGCCGATCCGGCACCCAGCGAGGTGAATACCGCAGCGGCTCCGGCGATCAGTGCACCGGCGACAATGGAACGAACTACCCGCATGTAAATGTGACCTGCTTCCGCGATCGAATGTGATGGGCCCGCAACCGGTGGCTCGGGCCCTGCCGACGGCGATCACTCTATGACCTCGCTCACGTTCCCGGCGAGTTCCCGCGCATATTCGCCGTGGCGGTGTTTCCTCCCGTTAACCACACGGCAGGCGACTTGTTTTCTGGGGCGCTAGCATCCCGCTCCGTGAGTAGAACTTCCGCCGCCATCGCGGCCAGCGCCACCGTCTTCGCCCTGCTTCTGGCCGGCTGCAGCGACGACTCGTCCTCCACTGCCGCCTCCTCCTCGTCCGCCGCCCCGACCGCGCAGGTCGACTCGGGCAAGGCGGGCATGTTCGTGGTGAGCTACCGCAACGCGTTCCCGAAGCTGGCCGAGGGCCGCAACGACGCCGCGGTCAGCGGTGTGCTGACCCAGACCTGCGGCGAGATCAAGGCGGGCAAGCCGGAGTCCGACGTCGTCGCCTCGATCGTGCAGAGCTCCAAGAAC
>NZ_JBHXAY010000047.1:0-50065 GCF_042728775.1 Nocardia sp. NPDC060259 | reverse complement strand
GCCATGAACCGCGTGCCCATGTTCACCGCGCACGCGCCGAGCGCGAGGGCGGCGACAAGGCCTGCGCCGGTGGCGATTCCGCCGCTGGCGATGATCGGAATGGACAGTGCCCTGGCGGCGGCGGGGATCAGCACGAGGCCGGGGACGTCGTCTTCACCGGGGTGCCCGGCGCATTCGAATCCGTCGATGCTGATCGCGTCGACACCGAGCTGCTGGGCCTTGAGAGCGTGGCGGACCGTGACCGCCTTGTGGATGACCTTGACGCCTGCGGCCTTGAAGGTGGGCAGGTGCGGCTGCGGGTTACCGCCCGCGGTTTCGACAATGGTGATGCCGCTTTCGACGATGGCGTCACGATATTCGTCGTAGGGCACCGGCTTGATGGTCGGCAGGATGGTCAGATTGACACCGAACGGCTTGTCGGTGAGATCGCGGCAGCGGGCGATTTCCTTGACCAGCGCCTCAGGGGTCGGCTGAGTGAGGGCGGTGAGGAATCCGAGAGCGCCCGCGTTGGCCACAGCGCTGATCAGGTCCGCGGTGCCGACGGCGGTCATGCCGCCACAGACGATGGGGTGCTCGATACCGAACGTCTCGGTGAAGGTGTTGGTGAACATGTGCGTCCTGGCCGTTCTAGTCAAATGTCTGAGTCATGCGACAATGATCGCGGGCCGGGATAACTTTTTGTCAATGATCCCGGTCAGCGACCGGGATAGGCGCTCTCGCGTCGCGCCGGCCGTCAGTGGCGAGTGCCGTTCCGCCGACGGCCGGCGCGAACCGGCGCGGCGACTACTTTCTGAGCGAGGCCATACGGTCGGCGGCGCGGTCGGCGAGCCAGCCCAGATACAGCGCGGGATTGCTGACGAAGCTGGGCCAGAACCGCTTTCGGCCGTGCCAGACCGCCGCCAGATCCTCGTGCATCGGGGCACCGGTGACGTGGTCGGCCAGCATGTGGCCCACGTACTGTGCCTGGGCGAAGCCGTGGCCGTTGCAGGCCGCCGAGTAGAGCACGTTGCCGGAGGCCTCGCCCGCGGCGGGAAGCCATGTGGAGCTCATGCCGATCCAGCCACCCCAGGCCTTCACCGGCTTGATGTCGCGCAGGCCGGGGAATCGGTCGTGGAAGCCGCGGACGAGGTCGTCGGCGACGTGCGGCGCGGGGGTACGATCCGGCAGCGGGTTGCGCCCCGCCTGCACCCGGCGCGTGCCGAACGCAATGGTTCCGCGCGGGGTGACGCGGTAGCTCTCCAGGATCATGTGCAGCGTGACCATGGGGGCCCGGCTGGTCCAGCCGATGTCGTCGAGCCGCTCGGGTGGGATGGGTTCGGTTTCGATCAGGGAGGTCCACACCGGGGTGGCGAGGTGCTTGGGCGCGATGGACAGGCTGTTGCTCGCGGCGTTGGTGGTCAGCAGCGCCTTGCGGGCTTTGACTTTTCCGTTCGGCGTTTCGACGATGACCCGGTTTCCGACGTCGGCGACGTCACGTGCGGGAGTGCACTCATAGACGCGCGCACCCGCGGCGATAGTCGCGTCGCGCAAGCCGAGAGCGAACTTGCCCGGATTGACCGTGCCACCGACGCCCTCGCGGATGCCACCTAGGAAACCCTCCGGCAGACCCGCTTCGGGGCCCTCGACGAATTCGCCCGACGATCCGGCCTCGGCCAGGACCTTCGCGTTGCGGCGCGCGTGCCGCAACTGCCCCTTCGACACCGCGGCCATCACGATGCCTTCCTGCCGATAGTCACAGTCGATCGCGTGGTGCTTGATCGCGTCCTCGGCGAAATGCACCGCGTTCTCGGCGTAGCGGTACAGCTCGCGCAACCGCTCGCGCTTCAGCAGAAAACCCAGCATCTCCGGATCGGCGGCGACCGAGTTCGTGATGTATCCCGCGTTGCGGGAGGTGGCGCCCCAACCGAGAGTCTTCGCCTCGAGCAGCACCACGTCGATGCCTTTCCCGGCGAGGCGCAGGGCGGCAGACATACCGCCGCCACCGCCACCGATCACGACGACATCGCACTCGATATCACCGGTCAGTGGGGGTTCGACGGTGGCAGGCTGTTCGGCCCAACCAGTGTCGTGCATCAGTTCCATCGCGACTACTCCGCTCCGTCCGCGGGGATGACCGCGGTGCCGCGTGCGCGCACCGCGAGCAGAGGTGTCTCCAGGACCTGCGCCCGGCCGGTGTCATCGGAGCCACGACAGATCACACGGAGCTCGAAATCGACTGTGCGGCTTCGGTTTCCCTTCTTCACCAGGGTTGCCTCGGCCTCGACGACATCGCCGCCCCTGACCGGGGCGAGGAATTCCACCGACGAGTAGCCGGCGAACAGGCTCTCGTGGCCGTCCATTTCGATCGCCAGATTGGTGCCGACGTCGCCGAAGAGCTTCAGGGCGTAGGCACCGTCGACGAGGTTGCCTGCGTAGTGGGCGTCGGAGAAGGCGACATACCGGCGGTGAACGGCCTTGCTCATGAGATCTCCATGTGAATCGGGCCGACGGTGCGGGACTCCGCTTCGCCGTCGATCTCTACACCGGGGTAGCCGCGCTTGGCGATCTCGGTGCACATCCGCCGGTACTTGCCCACGCCGCCGACGTAACCCATGAAGGTGTTGGGCTTGCCCTCGATGTTGGAGCCGCGGTACCAGGATTCGGTCGTGGCGAACAGCGTGGGGGCGACGGTCGCCTCGGTGATGTCCACCCACTCCTGCTCGGCCTCGGCGGTGGCCTCGATCACCGTTGCGCCCTGCTCACGGCCGTGCTCGATGAGGTCGGCGATCCAGTCGACGGCCTGTTCGATGGTCACCACCACATTGCTCACCAGCGCGGGGCTCAGCGGGCCGCCGACCATGAAGAAGTTGGGAAAGTCCGTGGCCATGATCCCGAGGAACGAGCGGATGCCGTCGCTCCAGGCATCCTGCAGCTTCCGGCCGGAGGCGCCGGTGAGGTTGAGACCGTACAGCGGGCCGGTGAAGGCGTCGAAGCCGATGGCAAGAACGATCGCGTCCACCTCGTAGGTGCCCTTCGAGGTGACGATGGCGTTCTCGGTCATCGTCTCGATGCGATCGTCGCGCAACGACACCAGCGACACGTTCGGCCGGTTGTAGGTCTCGTAGTAGTCGGTGCCGAAGACGCTGCGCTTGGCCCCGAGCGGGTGGTACTTGGGCACGAGCAACTCGGCGGTCGCTGGATCTTCGACGATCTCGCGGATCTTGTCGTGGATGAATTCCGACGCGGTGCTGTTGGCCTCGGCGTCGATCATCAGGTCGGCGAACTCTGCTCCGACCCCCTGGAAGCCGCTGCGCTCGTAGGCCTCCTCGTAGCGTCGCCTACGCTCCTCGTCCGAGACGTCGAAGGCGTTGTCGGTAACAGGGCGGTCGGGGATGCCACCGGGCGAGTGCCTGCACTCCTCCCGGATCGCCGCGTACTCGCCCTTCACGGCGCCGACCCGTTCCGGGGGAAGGACGGCGTTGCGCGCGGGCATCACGTAATTCGGGGTGCGCTGGAACACCGTCAGGTGTTCGGCGACCTCGGCGATCAGCGGGATGGCCTGCACGCCCGAGGATCCGGTGCCGATCACGGCGACGCGCTTGCCCGCGAGATCGTCGAGGGAGATGTTCCACCGGCTGGTCGACACCTGCAGACCGGCGAAGTTCGACAGGCCGGGCACGTCGAAGTCCTTGGGGGTGGACAGGCCGCCCGCACCCGAGATCAGGTAGCGGCTGCGCCGGATCTCCCCGTTGTCGAGCTGCACCTCCCACAGGCGGTCGGCCGCGTTCCAGGTCGAACTGACCACGCGGGTGTTGAAGGTGAAGTGCTTGCGCAGGTCGAAGCGGTCGGCGACGTGTTCGATGTAGCTGAGGATCTCGGCCTGCGGGGCGAACCGCTGGCTCCACGTCCACTCCTGCTGGAGCGTCTCGTCGAACGAGTACGAGTAGTAGATGCTCTCGACGTCACAGCGGGCGCCCGGATAGGTGTTCCAGAACCAGGTACCGCCGACGCTGGGTCCGGCTTCGAAGCCCGCGAAGGTCCAGCCTGCTGTTGTCAGCCGGTGGGAGAGGTAGAGGCCGGTGAAGCCGGCGCCGACACCGATGACGTCGACGATCTCAGGGGTGTGGGTGGAGTTCATGGCAGAAGCCGCTTTCCTTTGTTTGGTCGACCGACTGGATCATTTGACCTAGTTGAAGTACACCAGTGGTACCGGTCACAGTCAAGGGGTGAGGCGGAAGTAGTTCCGCGATCGCTACATCGGCAGGTCGGGCGAATCGACGCCGACCACGCGGTCGCCGCAGAACACCCGGACGGACTCAGCGGGGGCGTGACCGCCGATTCCCGAAGTGCCCCAGAAGCTTTGGGCCGAGCCGTCGGCCAGGTCGGCGACTTTGGCGCCGTTCACGCGCACCTCGCCCGACAGCACCCGCGAGCCGACCTCGATGGCGCGGTCCAGGTCGCCGCCGAACACATAGGCGTCCAGACCGGAGGGGTTGGCGTTGGCCACGCGCAGGGCGTCCTCGTCGGACTCCACGGCGTGCAGGCTGATGAGCGGACCGAACAGTTCGGCGGTCGCCAGCGACGCGTCGACGCCCGTCGCGACGGTGGGCGACAGGAAGAACCCGTCGAGGCCGGGCAGCTTCGCGGGCTGATGGATGGTCGCACTGTTGGCCCGCAGCCCTTCGATGCGGCTCTGGAGCGTCGCGAAGTGCGGGGCATTGGAGATGGGGCCGAGTTCGGTGCTCTCGTCGAGCGAGTTCCCGATCTCGATGCGGGCGATGCGATCGAGCAGCGCCTCGAGCAGCGGTTCGACCAGGCTCTTGTGCGCCAGCACCTTGCCGGGGCCCTCGCACCACTGACCGTTGAGCTTGGTCATCCCGTCGAGGATGCCGGCGGCGGCCACGTCGATGTCGGCGTCGTCCAGCACCAGGGCCGGGTTGTTGCCGCCGAGTTCGAGCTGGAGCACCTTGAAGTCCTCCGCGGCGGCGCGGGCGATCGCACGGCCCGCGTTCGGGCCACCGGTGAAGGAGACGATCTTCACGCGCGGGTCGCCGGTGATGGCGGCGCCCACGTCGCCCGCACCGTGGACGAGCTGCAGCGCCCCGGCGGGCAGCCCGGCTTTGACGAAGCTCTCGACGATGATCTGGGCGCTGCTCGGCGCGTGCTCCGACGGCTTGAGGATGACCGGGCAGCCGGCGGCCAGCGCGCTCACCATCTTCGCGGCGGGGATGAAACTGGGGCCGTTCCACGGGGTGAGGATGGCGGCGGGACCCCACGGGACCTTGTACAGTCGCACGTCACGACCACCGGCCGCCAGCGCCGTGCGACGCGGGATGGTGCGCAGTTCCGCGGCCGCGGAGCGGAGGCGGTACGGCAGGAACTGCGCGACCATCCGGGACTTGGCGATCGGGACGCCGCTGGTGAGGGCGTCGGTACGGGCGATGTCCTCGATGCGGGACTCGACGATGTCGGCCGCGCGCTCGATGACGGCGGCGCGTTCCTCGCTCGCCGCGTCGTCCCAGCGTTCGAAACCGTAGGACTGCTCGGCGTGGCGCAGGGCGCGTTCCACGTCTTCGGGGGTGGTGGTGACGGCGTGGTGCACGGGCAGGCCGGTGTTGGGGTCGAGGTTCCAGGCGTCCGGGATGGTCGCGCACTCGGACCAGTCGTCGGCGATGTAGTTGATCGGTTGGGGCAGTTGTGGATTCGGCATCAGGGTCTCCTTCGGTGCTCGAACGGGGAGGGGTTCACACGGTGAGGTCGGCGACGATGCGGGTAACCTCGCCGGACTTCATCGCCTCGAAGCCCTTGTCGATGTCGCGGAACGGGATGACGTCGCTGACCATCTCGTCGAGCAGCAGGCGGCCCTGCTGGTACAGCCGGGCGAACTGGGCGATGTCCTCCTGCGCCTGGCCCGAACCCATATAGGAACCGATGAGGCGCTTCTCGCTGAAGAAGAAGTTCCAGGCAGGCAGCGTCAGATCGGTCCCGTCGGGGGCGATACCGACCATGCACGCGGTGCCCGTGGCGCGCAGGACCGCCAGCGCGGTGGCCGCGGTCCGCGCGCTGCCGACGGCCTCGAACGAGTAGTCCACGCCGTCGCCGAGCAGGTTCTGGATCTCGGCGGGCACGTCGGCGGCACCGTTCACGACGTGGGTGGCGCCGTAGGTGCGGGCCGCCGCGAGCCGGGCGTCGTCGAGATCCACGGCGACGATCGCCGAGGCACCCGCCAGGCGCGCGCCCTGGATGATGGCCGAACCCACACCGCCGCAACCGATGACGGCGACGGTGGCACCGGGGCGTACCTGTGCGGCGCGGAACACGGCGCCGATGCCGGTGATGACACAGCACGAGAGCAGGCAGCCCACATGCAGTCCGACCTCGTCGGACACCTTCACCAGCGCGTTCTCCCGCATCAGGGTGTGACGGGAGAACGCGCCGACATCGCCGAGCCGATGGACTATCTGACCGCTGGGCAACTGGAAGGCGGGCCGGGGTCGCTGCCGGATCTGTGTGATGCGCTGACACTGGGTCGAGTGCCCGACCTGGCAGTTGCGGCACAACCCGCACGAGGGCGTCAGCGCACCGACGACACGGTCGCCCGGGCGCAACGAGGTGACCGCGGAGCCGACCGATTCGACCACGCCCGCCACTTCGTGCCCGACGACCACGGGCAGGTCCGCGCCCACGGTTCCGGTCATGTAGTGCAGGTCGCTGTGGCACAGACCGACATGGGAGACGGCCAGGCGAACCTCGTTGGGCTCCGGATCGTCGACCTGGATCTCGGTGAATTCCAGCGGTTCGTTCACCGCGGTGAGAACTGCTGCTTCGGTGGTGATCATCATTGTCTCCGTTCGTTCTTCGATGCCCAGAAGCCGTCGATGCCTTCGGACAAGGCACCGGACTCCCAGGACTGGCGGGCCGCGTCGTCTTCGCGCGCGAACGCGGCCTCGATCTCGTCGGGGCGCGGCCGCAACAGGCCCAGATGCAGTGCGGTGGTGCGGGGATCGGAATTCCACTGGCGGACCGTGTCGACCGCGCGAGCCACCAGGTTCTCCTCGGCGACGATCTCGTCCAGGAGCCCGATCCGCAGTGCCTCGTCGGCTTCGATCCGTTCCGAGCCGAGGACGATGCGCATCGCGTGGTTGCGGACCAGACGGCCCAGCAGGAAGCTCGAGGCGTTGGAGATGATGATCCCGCGGTGGTTCTCCGGCTGGAAGTACTCGGCGGCCGGGCTGCCGATCCGCGCGTCACAGCACAGCGTGATCTCCGAGGCGCCGCCGACCGCGATCCCGTTCACGGCCGCGATCACCGGGATCTTCGTCTCGAGAATCGCGCGGGTGATGTCGTGGAAGGTCGCGAACGCCTCGCGGATCTCGTCGTAGGTGCTGGGCACCGACTGCAGGTCTTCCCCGGCGGAGAAGGCCCGGCCCGTGCCGGTGAGAACGATGCCGCGGACGAGATCACCCGTGCCGAAGTGGCGGATGGTCTGCGCGAGCTGCACCCGGGTGGCCACGTCGAGCACGTTCAGTTTCGCCGGCCGGTTCAGGGTGAGCACCGCGACGTCTTCGTCGATGTGGGTGTCCAGATAGTTGTCGGTCATGTCCGGCTCCTCAGTCGCGCGGGGGTTGCAGGTCGTAGGTGGTGCCGGGATGCTCGGCCGCGCGCGCTTTCAGCGCGGGCTTGGACACCCGTTCGGACGGGGTGCGCGGGAAGTCGGCGACGAACTCCAGGTAGCGCGGAAGCTTGAAGCGCGCCAACTGGTTCCGGGCGCCGTCGAGGATGTGCTGTGCGGTCTCGCGGCTCTCTTCGATGCCGGGGGCCAGCTGCACGAAGGCCTTGACCTCCTCCCCGAACAGCTCGTCGGGCACACCGACGACGGCCGTCGCGACGACGGAGTCGTCGCGTTCCAGGACGCGTTCGACCTCGGCGCTGGCGATGTTCTCCCCGCCTCGGCGGACCATGTCCTTGATCCGGCCGACGAGGCGGTAGCTACCCGCCTCACGGACGGCGACGTCGCCGGTGTGCAGCCAGCCGTCGCGCAGGACCTGCGCGGTGTCCTCGGGCCGGTTCCAGTAACCGAGCATCATCGGCTTGCCCGAGGTGATCAGTTCGCCGGATTCACCCTCGGCGACCTCGCGACCCTGCGGGTCGACGACGCGGACCTGTTTGGTGGGAACAGGCAGGCCAAGCCGTCCGCTACCGACATCACCGGCGCTCTCGGGCAGGCTGACCAGGTCGACGCCGCTCTCGGTCATCCCGAAGATCTCCCGCCACGGCGCGCCCCACCTCTGCTCGAGCTCTGCGTGCAGGGCGACGGGTATGGCCGAGCACGACACGATCCGAAGGTCGTTGTCGCGGTCCTGCGGGGTGGGCGGCTGCTTGAACAGCAGCGTCGGCATCGAGCCGAGCACGTAGCAGAACGTGGCCCGGTGCTTGCGGACGTCGGTCATGAAGCCGGAGGCGGAGAACCGGGGAAGCACCACCAGCGGCGCGCCGATCGTCAAGCACAGCGACGTGTTCCACTGCGGGTCCATGTAGGAGAACGGCTGCGAGGTGAGAGCCACGTCGTCCGCGCCGAGGCCGGTGGCGATCGCGCACACCCAGCCCAGCCGGGTCCAGTAGTCGTGGGTCAGCATGCAGGCCTTGGGGAATCCGGTTGTCCCCGAGGTGTATTGGAGGTTCGCGAGGGTCTCGCCGGTGACGGCGACCGCGGGGCGGTCCGCCGGGTATCCCGCGAGCTCGCCGGGTGCGGAGGCTTCGATGATCCGGACGTCGGCCAGCTCGCCGTTCGCGGCGCGCACCTCGTCGACCAGCGGGGTGTGCTCGGCGTCGGTGAACAGCACCCTGGCGCCGGAATCCTGGAGGACGAATTCCAGATCAGCCCGCTGATACGACGAGTTCACCGGAACGGTCACCGCGCCCGCCTTGAGGATCGCCAGCCAGGCGATCGGCCACTGCACCACGTTGGGCAGCATGATCGCGACCCGGTCACCCGGGCGGACACCGTCCTCGGTGACCAGTCGCCGGGCCAGACGCGAGGTCCAGTCGTCGATCTCGGCGAAGGTCCATGACCCGTCCACGAACCGGAGGAACTCACGGTCGGGAGAGCGGACGGCCTGGTCGGCCAGGAGACCGACGAGGGTGTCGATCGGTGGGTCGACGGCCAGGCGATCGAGCGCGATCGCGCGTTCGGGGTTGACCGATTCGACTTGGGTCATGTCGTCCTCTTCGCGGGTAGCAGGTGGTAGGTCGTCGATCGACCTGCAGTCGCCGGGCTGCGGCCGGCGCGGCACGCACGCCCTCATGGGTGGTTCTCGACTGGGCCCGGATCGCCACGCCGCAGAGCAGAAGTGCGACCACCAGGGGGTGGAAATGTGAGGCCTGCCATAACGGTAGCGGTAGTGGGTCAATTGATCAAGCCATATGACTATCTATTTAGGACGCACACTGCCGAGTAGTCCTGTCATGCGCAGTTCAGGATGGTAATGTCGACATTGACTTGATCAATCGTTCAGATCTGATTCGAAGGAGAACCGCATGGCTCGCATTCCCGCCGCCGAACGTCGCGCCGAACTGGTGGCCGCGGCTGTGCGCGTGATCGCCGCCCACGGGGTGGACGGAGCCACCACGCGCCGCATCGCGGAAGAGGCGAACGCTCCCCTGGCCACGCTGCACTACTGCTTCGCCACCAAAGAGGTGCTGTTCGCGGCGGTCTTCGAATACCTCGCCGGCGAGTATCGAGATGTGCTGAACCGCAGCGATGTCCACAGCGATACGCAGAACACCGCTCGGGGCCTGTTACGTGGCGTGTTGAGGTGGTATCTGGAGAATCGGGACTTCGGCCCGACCATCCTCGAGCTGATCAGCTGGGGTCAGCGTGAGGGCGAGCAGGCCGCGGTCGTGTACACCGAGGCCTTCGCGACCATGCGCACGATCCTCGAGGGCACCACGACCGCCGCGGGCCGCCCGGTCGACCCGGACACGATCGACCAGCTGATCTACGTGGTGTCCGCACTGTCCGACGGCTTCGCGCTCAACTGGCTGGTGTTCACCGACGCCGCCGCGGCCCGGACACAGATGGAGCTCACCGTCGGCGTGCTCGACGCGTGGATGGCGGCCAACCTCGGCGATGCCGCCGCACCCGCGGTCCGGCCGGCGGACGTCGCGCCCGAGCCGGACATGCGGTCGCTGGTGTCCTGGGTGCGCGTGGATTGACCGCGCCGGCATCACAGCACTGTGGCCACCACCGGAAAGGTGGCGGCCACAGTCGTTTCCGCTTCGCTCAGCGCCGCTCGGCGGCCGCGTCGACGAGCCAGCGCAGCGCGCCGTCATCGGTGGCCATCCACTCGGGATGCCACTGCACCCCGAGCACGGCGGCTCCGGGGAGCTCGACGGACTCGACGACGCCGTCATCGGTGCGACCGGTGACCACCAGCCCGTTTCCGCAGACATCGATCGCCTGGTGGTGCCACGAGTTGGTCACCAGCCGATCGCCGAACACCTTCTGGGCGATCGTCCCCGCATCGAAGGTGACGACGTGCTCGGGGTCACCGTCCGACAGCGGGCCCGCTGACATGAGGTGCCGGATCGGCCCGACCGGCAGGTCGGGAATCAGTGTGCCGCCGAGGGTCACATTGAGCACCTGCATGCCGCGGCAGACGCCGAGCAGCGGGATCTGCCGCTCCAAGGCGACCTGGGTCACCGCGATCTCGAACTCGTCCCGGCTGAGGTCGTGGACCGAGGGGTCGGCGAGCGGGTCGATCCCACCGACCACCGACTCGTCCCCACCCCAGCAGCTCGGATGCACATCCTGACCACCGGTGATCAGCACACCGGAGAGCCAGTCACCCAGCGCCGCCGGATCGGCGTCGTAGGGCAGCATCACCGGCACGCCGCCCGCGCGTGCGATCCGTTCCGCGAAATCGGAGATGAAGCTGTCGGTGAGGCGGTGGCCGTACCCCGGGTGTGAGCCCTTGACCAGCTCCATCCTGAACCGTCGTCCGGTCAGGCCGATCAGGGGCTTCACCCGGGTCGAGCCCGCGGTCACGGGAACTCGAAGTAGCGCTTGGACTCCCATTCCGACAGCTCGGAGAACGAGTCGCCGCCCGCGGTGTGGAACTGCATCCACTCCCAGCGCCGCGTACCGACCCAGTAGTCGACGAACTCGTCACCGAGCTGCTCGCGCAGGATCAGATCGGCCTCGAGCGCGTCGGCCGCCTTCGTGATGGTCTCGGGCAGCCGCTCGAGGTCGGGCACGCACCACGCCAGATCGCTCACCGGATCCGCCGGTTCGAGCTCGCCGTCGATACCGGCGATCACACCGGCGAGGATCGTCGCGACCGCGAGGTACAGGTTGGCGTCGGCGCCGGGAACGCGGTACTCGAGGCGGGAGTAGGCCGGGTGACCGACCACCGCGCGCACCGCGGTGCTCTTGTTGGCGATGCCCCAGGTCACCGTCGTCGGCGGTCCGCTCAGGTCGACCAGGCGCCGGAAGGAGGTGATCTGCGGAAGCATGACCGAGGCCGCGCCACGCATCGTCGCCAGCAGCCCGGCGACCGCGTGCCGCATCATGTCCGACGGCCCGTCGGGCGCGTAGAACACGTTGGCCCCGTCGCGCTGCAGCGACAGGTTGACGTGCGAGGCCTGGCCATAGCCCGCGGTCGGCTTGGCCATGAAGGTCACGGTGTGACCGAGCTCGAAGGCCACCTCACGCATCACCTGCCGGGCGCGAGCCCAGTTGTCGCACACCGAGATCGGGTCGCCGGGAATCAGATTGAGTTCGACCTGACCGGCCGCGTCCTCGTCGCTCCACGCCTCCCACTCGATGCCGATCTGTTCGAGGCGCCGCACGACCGCCGACATGTAGTCGACCCAGTCCTTCGACTTCGCGAGGTTGTAGGCGGTGCCGGCGGATCCGCCGAGGGGGGTGAGATCGCGGTAGCCCTTCGCCCTGGCCTCGTGGACGGACTCCTGGAACACGGTGGCCTCGATCTCGACCGCGATGGTGGCGGTGAAACCACGGGTGGCGAGCCGATCGACCAGCTTGCGAGCCAGGTTACGCGGACAGATGCCGATCGGGGTGCCGTCGGCCTGCCAGTAGTCACCGATCACGGACTGCAGACCGGGCTCCCACTGCACCAGCGTCGACATGTCGGGCCGGAACTGCAGGTCGGCGAGGTGACCACGCCAGGAGGGGTAGGCGAAGCCCATGGTCGGCGCATTGCCGAGGTCGAGGCCGAACAGCAGATCGGCCACCGCGAAACCCGACTCCGCGCTCGCGGCGAACTTCTTCGGCGCGACATTCTTGCCGTGGAAGGAACCGTCGTGGTTGGTCGACTCGATCCGGACCGTGTGCACGTCGGGCTCGAGAGCCGGTGCGGTGGTGGCGATTTCAGACATCGTAGCGAACCTTCCAGGATGCGGCGACCAGCACGGACAGCTGCGCGAGCGTGCCGCGGACGCCGACGAGACCGGTGGACAGCGCGGCGAGCAGATCGACCGCGCCGGTGAAGATGGCGGCCAGCAGTTCCGGCGGGCCCGCGATGACGTAGTGGGTCTCCCCCTCGCCCGCGACGACCTGGTCCAGGCCTTCGGGGCCCTCCGTGACGGCGATCAGCATGTCGGGAATGCCGGGGATCGACCGGATCGCGGCCCAGAAGGTCGCCGCGGCGGTCTTCCAGTCCGGCAGCGGCGGCGACAGCAGAGCGATGGCCACGGCCACGAACTCGGGCGAGCCGACGGGCTCACCGACCGGGGCGAAGAACTGGTTCAGGTCGACGGTCACGTCGAGATCGGGCTCGACGAACACGCCACCCGACACCGCGATGGTGCCGTTGGCGATGCTGATCGTGGCGGCCTGCGGGGTGTCATGGGAACGGATCGCGATCGCGCCCGCCAGCCCGGCGGGCAGGAGGGAGCTGTCGGCGCGGAGGGAATCGGTGATGGTCCGGGCGATGAGCCGGACGATCGGACTGGCGTCGTCCTCGATCCGGATGTCGACCCCGCCGACCGCGTCAGCCCCGCGTGTCGCGGGACCGATCGTCGTTTCGGTCATCATGTTGTCCTTTCGATTCGACGAGATCGTGTGCGCGGTACACCGTCGACAGCGGATCCCAAATGGAACGTGAACTTATAGTCAAATGTCTGGGTCACGTGACTATGATGGTGAGGCACAGATCACTGCTTGTCAACGACTAGCGAGGTTTTCCCATGAACGACCGCACTCCCGCCTGGTGGGATCTGCTCGACGACCAGGCCGCTGCCGTGGCCCGGATGATCAACCAGGTCCTGCAGAAACCTCTGCACGAGCTGGGGCCGGAGCAGGCCCGCGCGCTGGTGAACTCGGCCCCCTCCGCCGAGCCGATCACGCCGCTGGACCATGTCGAACAATTGACCGTGCCGACGCGTGCCGGCGCGATCGCAGCACGCCTGTACCGCGCGGACGGCACGCCCCCCGAGAGCGCCGCGCCCGCCCTGGTCTACCTGCACGGCGGCGGTTTCGTCCTGGGAACCCTGGACGGCGCCGACGAATTGTGCCGTTCGATCGCCGCCGGATCCGGGTGGACGGTCGTGTCCCTGGACTACCGCCTGGCTCCCGAGAATCCGTACCCGGCGGCACTGGAAGACTGCATCGACGCCTACGCGTGGCTGACCCGGACAGCACCTGCGCTGGGTATCGATCCGGACCGGATCGCGATCGGCGGCGACTCCGCGGGAGGCAATCTCGCCGCAGCCCTCTGCCTGCACCGACGCGACGACGGTAGTGACGTTCCCGTCTCGCAAGTACTCGCCTACCCGGCGGTCGGCGCTACCTTCGACGCTCCGTCATGGTCGGAATTCGCCGACGCGCCACTGCTGAGCGCCGCCGACGCGCGCTGGTTCTGGGAGCAGTACGCCGGCCCGGAGCACCAGGCGGACGACCATCTCGCGGCACCCCTGCGCGCCGAGTCGCTGCACGGCCTGCCACCCGCCCTGATCCTGACCGCGGAAGTGGACCCCATCCGCGACGACGCCGAGGCCTACGCGGCACGCCTGCAGGGCGACGGCGTCCCGGTGTCGCTGATCAGATATCCCGGCGTCTTCCATGGGTTCTTCACCGAGATCGGCGTATTCGCGCAAGCAAAGCAAGCGATCGATGAGGTGTGCCTGCATCTGCGCGAGATCGCGCGAGCAGAGCTGACATAGTCATATGATCAAGATAGAGCGCGGCGGGTGCCGCCGACGGCTGTAGGGAGGCTTCCCGAAGCCCGGCAGGTGTTCCTCATGCGCCGTAGTGCCGGGTCCGTACTGCATCCAGTCCGGACCCGGCACACTGTCGAGCCCGCGCCACCGATCGTGTGGCGCCCGGTCAGATCTGCTGCAAGTACCGGTAGACCGGCTCGGCGACACACGCGGGCTTTGCCGCACCACTGATCTCGACGACCGCGGCGAAAGTCGCCTGGACTCCACCACGGACCCGATCGACCGACCGCAGGGTCGCGCTGAGGCGGACCTTCGCGCCGATCGGAACCGGACTCGGAAAACGAACTTTGTCGAGGCCGTAATTCACCGCCACCACCGCATCGGTGACAGCGAGAATCTGCGGCCAGAGATAGGGCAGCAACGACAACGTGAGATAGCCGTGCGCGACAGGCCCACCGAAAGGGCTTTCCCGAGCGGCACGTTCGGGATCGACATGGATCCACTGGAAGTCGTCGGTCGCATCCGCGAAGGTGTCGACCCGCGATTGGGTGACCTCGAGCCACTCACTGGTGCCGAGGTGTTGTCCCACGAAGGACTCGAGTCCCGCGATGGAGGTGGTAGTGATTCTCACGCCGACAATCGTCGGGCGTGGACAGTGGCGGGCCAATATCGGCGGCGACAACCGATCGGCCCGATTGGTGTTCCGCAGCATATTCATCCGCGAAGTCACCGTCGAGTGCGAGATCCCGGATGCGTGCTGCCGTCAGCCAGTGGGTACAACCGCCTATAGCACTGACGACGCAACGTCGCGACGGTCGAATTGGTGAGCATGCGTGCAGCCGGTGAGCCGAGCAAGCGAATCAGTCGCCGGTGGAACTCTTCGGAGGTGAGGCCGAACTGCACGAAAGCCTCGGCATCGTTGCCGCCGTAGGGCGCCCATACGCTCGCGAATTCCAGAATGCCGATCTCGACATGACTCACTGTCCAGCCGTCGACGGATTCGGGTATCGGCGGTGAGAGCCGGTTCGAGGACCTGCGCAGCGCTCGTCTAGATGTCCGCGGCATCGGAAACCTCCTCTGCGCCGCCGAGGCTGTGACCTCCGCCGATGACAAAGGTCTCGCCCGTCACCCAGGTCGCCGCGTCGGAAGCGAGGACGGCGATGGCTTCGCCGATGTCCTCGGGCTCGCGGACGCGGGCCGACGCGGTAGCGGAGTTCACCTCTTTCTCGCGGTCCTTGCGCAGTGCTTCAGCGGGTTTCGTGCGAACGAAGCCCTGCGCGATCGCGTTGACCCGCACCTTCGGCGACAGTTCCACCGACAACTGTTCGGTGAGGTGGATCAGCGCGGCCTTCGATGCGTTGTACAGCCCGAAGCCCGGCTCTCCGATCATGCCGCCGATCGCCGCGGTATTGATCACGACGCCGCCGTGCTCGCCCATCCATGCGCGCCTCGCGACGGACGTCCACAGGATCGGCGCCCACACGTTCACCCCGAAGGCCTTGGTGAATCGCATGTAGTCCTGGTCGAGGACCGGCCCGCAGGCCGGGTTGTTGCCTGCGTTGTTGACCAGGATGTCGATGCCCCCGAAACGGTCGATCGCCGCGTCCACACAGCGTTGCGCCGCGGCCTCGTTGACGACATGGGCGGCGATGCCGAGCGCGTCGCCGCACACTTGCGCCGCAGCGGCATCAGCGGAATCCTGGCGGCGTGCGGTGAGAACGACGTTGCCGCCCGCGGCCGCGATAGCTTGCGCCGCAGCGAGACCGATCCCCCGCGCGCCCGCGGTGACAATCGCCGTGCGTCCGGTCAAATCGAGTTGGTTCACCGATACTCCTGAGATCAACTGCGTTGTCGGGTGGGCGATCTCGCCCGTAGGTAGAGCGCCCGTCAGCGCAGCGGAGCACCCCACTGCACGTGACGGCGTAGGTCGTTCTTGCGGAGCTTGCCTTCGGCAGTGCGAGGCAGCGGCTCGGTGACGACGGCGGCGTATTGCGGAATTTTGTAGTCCGCGAGATGAATTCGGCAGTGCTCGAGCAAGACCTCGAGGTCGATCGTCGCGCTGCCCGAGTAGAGGACAGCACCGACCTTCTCCCCCATCACCTCGTCGGGGACCCCGAGAACAGCGGCGTCGAGAACGCCGGGAGCCGACAACAAGACTGCCTCGACCTCGGCACTGGCGATATTCTCACCGCCTCGGTTGATGACGTCGTTGATCCGGTCGATGATGTGGACGCGTCCGGAGTCGTCGATACGGACGACGTCCCCGGTGCGCAGCCAGCCGCCGACAATGGTCTCGGCGGTGGTCTGTGGGCGGTACCAATATCCCGTGGTGACATTGGCGCCCCGGACCACCAACTCGCCGACGTTCGGGACATCGCCGAGTGGCACGATCCCGATGTCCACGGACGGCACCGCGTACCCGACAGAATCCGCGTGCTCGACTGCTTCCTGGTCGGGCAGGACAGTGATCACGGACGCTGTCTCGGTGATGCCGTAGCAGTTGCCTACCGTCGCCCGCGGAAACGCTGCCAGCAGCTCACGGACCAGCGACGCCGCGATCGGTGCACCGCCGTAGCCGACCATGCGCACACTGGACACATCGGCGCCGTCGAAGCCCGGATGCCGCAACAGCAGCGAGTACACCGCCGGTGCCGCCACCACGAAGGAGATCCGTTCCGCCGCGAATGCGTCGATCAGCGCCGTGAGATCGAGTGCAGGCAGGATCACCGCGGTTCCGCCGACGTAGGCGGCGACCAGAAGCTGGGAATTGCAGGCCGTCACATGGAACAACGGCACCGTGATCAGCGTGCGTAGGTCCGACCCCACATCGCGGGGCAGTCCGAAGCTACGGACGATGTTCTCGGCGTTGGTGACGAACGCCCCGTGGGTAGTCGGCACGCCTTTCGGGCGACCGGTGGTGCCCGAGGTATAGAACAAGGCCGCCATATCGGCGGCGCCGAGCCCCTCCGCGATGTACGGATCACCGTCGGGCAGCGGAGTGTCCGTCGCCAGGTCGACTTTCACATCGGCGTCGCAGAGCACGAATTCCACATCGGGTTGCGTCGAGCGGGTATTCACCGCCACCGCGATGCCACCGGCCATCACCGTCCCCCAGAAGGCGAGCACCCAGGTCGCACCCGCCGGATAGCGCAGGGCTACTCGATCCCCGCGCCGCACTCCCGCGGCGCGCAGCCCACCGGCGACCCGCGCCGCCCGCTCCCAGAGCTGCGTGTAGGTCAGCCGGTCGCCACCGATTTCGACGACAGCTTCGGCGTCCGGCCGTGACTCGACACGCGCGCGCAGAACGTCGAGCAGGGTCTCGGGAACCGCGGTGTATCGCGGTGTTCCCCTGCGATCCCGAGACACGTCCGACTGCGGAAAGGGGTTACGCGAGCGCGTGATCTCGATGACCGCAGTTGTCATTCGACGACCTCTGACCGGCCGAACGGCCTGTGGGTGCGCATGATGGCTTTCTGCTCCTCTTCGACAGTCGGCAGCGATGTGGGCGAACTCCGATCTGACCCCTTCGCCCCTCTCCGCTCCAGCGGCACCGGGCTACTCAGCCGACTGCGAAACGCGGGTGGGACCGCAACCCCAGGGTGTTTTCGATTTCGAATCGAGTTTGAGTTTAAGAGTCGACAATGGCGCTGTCAACAACCGACCTGGCTAGCCCTGCTTGCGGAGCAGGTCGTCGGCGGCTTCGAGATAGGTATGGATATGGGCCGATCGACCGTCGTCTCGGCGCCACCGGAGGGAGAGGCTTGTCGGACTCACGGCAGAGAACATCCTCGAGAGGTCGACATGTCCGGACACACACAGCGAACGAGTCCCGTCTGCGGCGATCACGGCGAAACCGTGCTGTGGATCCGTCGATGCCGAGCGTGTCGTGCGCTGTTTGCGCCACAGACTTCTGTGTGTCCGACGTGTACGTCAGCGGCGTTGGCATGGATACCGTCATCCGGGCTCGGCTGGTGCACGCGAGTTTCTGGTGGTATTCGGCGTCACCCGCAGGCGATTTCTTCAGAAGGTGGAGGCCGCGCTGTGCCCACGGCCGACCGACACTGTCACGGTTCGCGGCCTGAAACGGCAGCTGCAGGTTTCCCTGGCCCAGGCGTGGCATTCTGCGATGCCGCTATCCATGCCGCAATCTGCGCCCTGGAGGTGAAGCCCAGCTTGGTCAGCAGGTGCTCGACATGCCCCTGGGCGGTACGTGGTGAGATGACAAGGCGAGTGGCGATTTCCCGGTTGGTGAGCCCTTCGGCAACCAGGAAAGCGACTTCCCGCTCCCGCTTGGTCAACTTGCGGCCGACAGGATCGTTCGATGCGGGCGACTCGCGTAACGCATAGGCGATCGCGGCATCGACACTCAACGCGGCGCCCTCCCGTCGAGCGGCGGAATAGGTCTTCTCGGTCGTCGCCTGTCGGGTGAAGCGCACACACTCTTCCTGGTAGACAGCCATATCCGGAATCAACACGGGTCCGGTGCCCACGGACCGGCCGATCTGCTCCGCGGCCGCGGTCAACACGACTGCGCGCTCGGCATCGCGTTGCTCGGCAGCTATCCACGCCATAACCTGCAGGCACGCGCTCGAGTTCGTGCGGTCGTTGACTGTACGGCTGACCTGCAACGCACTCCCGAGGAGCTTGGTCGCGCGCGCCGGGTTTCCCTGCCGCCACAGCGCTACGGCCAGCGAGCACAGCAGGTACGAGCGGTAGATCGTTTCTCCACTCTCGTCCGCGAGCGCGAGCGCGTGCTCGTAACACTCGATCGCCCGGTCGATGTCATGACGCAGCTGGTAGGTGAGTCCGAGGTTGGTCCCAGCGTCGATCTGAAAGAGCACGTCGCCGCGCTGGGCATACACCCCGATCGCCTTCTCGAGGTAGCGTCGGGCCGAATCAAGGTTGCGGTCGAACAGAGCAACGACACCGTCGGCGAAATCGATGTGCGCTCGTATCAATGGGTCCGTCGTCTGTTCGGTAAGCGTTCGCCCTTCGCGCACGACGACAGCCGCTGCCGGAAGGTCGCCCTGCACCGCGGCCATCACGCAGGCGCCATACCTCGCGGCAGCTTCGTCGACAGTGAGTGGTCCGGTGCGGCATGCCAAGAGGCGGTCCAGCCAGCGACGGCCCTCACTGAGGGCACCCTGGCAAAACCAGAACGGCCAGATGGCTGCGGCGATCCGGAGGCCGACCGCTGGGCTGTCGGAAACGCAGAATTCCAGCGCTTGCCGCAGGTTCGATTGGTCCCGACGCAACCTGGTGATCCACTCGAGCACCTGAGCACCAGCCCAGCCGGCATACGCGTCCTGTGCTTTGCGTTCGCACCAGTCGCGGTGACGGCGGCACAGCTCGAGGTAGTCACCGGCGATGCGCGCCTTCTCGCGACCGTACTCACGCACAGTGCCCAGCATTCGGAACCGTACCGAGGCGCCGGATTCTTCTCGGACCAGGATCGACTTGTCGACCAGGGAGGCCAGCGTGTCCAGGAGATCCGCGGCTTCGGGGGCGCCACCGCAGACGAATCGCGCGGCGTCGAAGTCGAAACCGCCGGCGAACACCGACAGCTGAGCCCACACCTGTTGCTCGGCTGGAGTGCACAGATCGTGGCTCCAGTCGATGCACATCCGCAACGTCTGTTGCCGTGGCGGGGCGCTCCTGGTGCCGCGGATCAGCAGTGTGAACCGATCGGTCAGCCGCTGCAGAATCTGATCGGGCGACATCGCCCGCAATCGTGCCGCCGCCAGCTCGATCGGGAGCGGCAAACCGTCGAGCTGTCGGCAGATCCGCGCGATGGTGATCATGTTGTCATCGGTGATCTCGAATCCCGCGACGGCTGCGCCGGCCCGGTCGGCGAACAACTTCACTGCGTCGTGCTGCGACAAACTCCTCGGTAGCCGATCGGGATCGGGTACAGCGAGCGGACGAATCGGCAACAGCGACTCGCCGTCGACACCGATCGGCTCGCGACTCGTCGCCAGAATCCGCAAGCCGGAACAGGCACGGAGGAGAGATCCGGCGAGCTCAGCGACCGCGGACACCACGTGCTCGCAATTGTCCAGAACAATCAGGAGCTCCCGATCGGACAGGAATTCCACCAGTATCTCGCGCAGCGGTCGCACCGATCGGTCCGGCAATCCCAGCGCGCCCGCCACGATCCCCACGACGAGCGACTCGTCGCGGACCTCGCCCAGCTCCACGAACGCCACACCGTCGGCGAACCGGGCCTTCGCACCCGCGGCGACTCGCACCGCCAGTCGGGTCTTGCCTACCCCGCCGGTGCCGGTCAAGGTCACCAACCGCGAGCTCGACAAGGCGTTCGTCGCTTCGGTCAGCTCGGTACGCCGATCGACGAAACTGGTCAATTCCGCGGGAACCGTACCGCGACGATCGCCACCCGCCGGGGACCTCGAGAAGCCACCTCTGGGAAGTACGGCGGGGAAGGGCTCCTCGGATTCGAGCGAACCAGCATCATCGGCCTGCGGCGTATGCACCGCCATCTCGTCGACGGGAAACCCATGTCGGCGCTGCGACGCTTGGAGTTGCGCACCCAGTTCTGCGGCGGACGGACGGCCACCGGCGTCAGCGCCCATGGCGCGTTCGACGACCGAGCCGACATCCTCGGGAATGCTGTAGTCACGCAGATTCGGAATCGGCTCGGACGCGATCCTGACGAACTGCGCCACCACCTGCTCGCTGCTGCGGCGTTCGAAAGCGGCATGCCCGGTGATCGCGGCGAACAACGTCGCTCCCAGGCCGTACACATCCGCTGCGGGACCGGGTGGCGCGCCGGCGATCACCTCCGGTGCGGTGAAAGCAGGTGTACCGGTCACGACGCCGGTAGCGGTGTGGAACCCGCCCGCGATGTGAGCTATCCCGAAATCCGCCAGTGCCGGCTCGCCGTACACGGTGAACAGGATGTTCGCGGGCTTGGCATCACGGTGGAGAACCCCGCAGCGATGCGCCGTCTCGAGCGCACCCGCCAGTTTCACCCCGAGCCGCAGGGCTTGCTGCAGGTCGAGCGGACCGCTGCCGCGGAGACGAGCGTCGAGGGAGCCGTGCGCGTAGTACGGCATAACCAGGTACGGCCTGTCTCCCCCGGTGGTGCCCGCGTGCAGGACACTCACGATATTGGGATGTCCGGTCAACCTGCCCGCAGCGCGTTGCTCGCGGAAGAATCGCGCGCGATTCTCCTCATCGAGATCGGCGATCAGCACCTTCACCGCCACCATCCGGTCAAGCGACGGTTGCGCGCATCGGAAAACGGTGCCGAACCCGCCACGACCGATCTCCACCGCGTCGTCGAACCCGGCCGCTGCCAGCTCCGCCACGACCGACCCGGATGTGTCACGTTGCGTCGCGTGGGGATCGCTACCGGTCATCGACTACACCGATACGTCCGACCCCGACGATGACACGGGCACCATCTCTCACCTCTCGACGATTAACCCCAGGATATCGCCGCTGCCGATGTGCTTTTCGATCGCGCGCTCGGTGACAGTTCGGGCGTTCGAGGCCAGCCAGAGCGATCGCGTGCCCTGGCTGACCTCGCAGCGCTACGATAACGATCAACCGGCGACTCGACACATGCCGAGGGAATGCGCACGGGCGGCCCCCGGTGATGACCCGGCACTCGCCTAGGAGGCATTCATGCGTGCGACGGTGGTCAGCAAGGGCGAATTCCGGGTCGAGGATCTGCCTGCACCGGAACCCGGGGCGGGCCAGGTGCTCATCTCGGTGACCCGCTGCGGCATCTGTGGTTCGGACCTGCACGCGCGGGTGCACTGCGACGAACTCGCCGACCTGGCCGCAGCCACCGGCTACAGCGGCTTCATGCGTTCGGACCAGCGGATCGTCCTCGGGCACGAATTCACCGGCGAGATCGCCGAGTACGGCCCGCGCACCCACCGCCGCTGGAAGCCGGGTACACCGGTGGTCGCGATGCCCATCCTGCGCAGAGATCGCGAGCCGGAGCTCACCGGGCTGTCCGCCCACGCCCCCGGCGGGTACGCCGAACAGGTGCTGACGCAGGAGTCGGTGACTTTCGCGGTCCCCAACGGACTCTCACCCGATCACGCCGCACTCACCGAGCCGATGGCGGTGGGCTGGCACGCCGTCCGCAAGAGCCGGATCACCAAGGGACAGACGGCGTTCGTCATCGGGTGCGGGCCCATCGGGCTGGCCGTCATCACCATGCTGAAAGCCGCGGGCGTGCGCACCGTGGTCGCCAGCGACTTCTCGCCGCGCCGCCGGGAACTGGCCCGCACCTGCGGCGCCGATGTCGTGGTCGACCCGACCACCGAATCCGCCTGGGAAGCGGTGCCCAAGCCGCCACGCATCACCGGTGCCGCGGACATGCTGAACCTGGCCTTCGACGTCATGGAACGCGTGCGCCGCATCCCGAAAGTCCCGTGGTGGTATCTGTTCCGCGCGGCGCACACCCTCGACCGCGGCCCGGCCGGTCCCGTCGTCTTCGAATGCGTCGGCGTACCCGGCATCATCGACCAGATCCTCACCGCCGCACCGCCGTCGACCCGCGTCGTGGTCGTGGGGGTGTGCATGCAGCAGGACGCATTCCACCCCGCCAACGCCATCAACAAGGAGATCGAGCTGCGGTTCGTCCTCGGCTACGACCCCGGCGAATTCCGCGACACCCTCCATATGATCGCCGACGGCACCGTCGATCCCAGCCCGCTGATCACCGGCACGGTCGGGCTCGACGGCGTCGAAGCGGCCTTCGCCGCCCTGGGATCCCCGGACCACCACGCCAAGATCCTGATCGATCCGCGCAGCGACAAAGTGGCGCCCTGAGACCGGGACCATGGGGGAACCGCACGTCAGCTGACCCGATCGACCGGCCGAGACCGAGGGTGGTCAGAGCGCTTTCACGATGTCTTCCACCCGGTCCTTCGCGTCGCCGAACAGCATCGCGGAGTTCTCGCGGAAGAACAGGGGGTTCTGCACACCGGCGTACCCGGAGGCCATGGATCGTTTGAACACGACGACGTTGTCGGCCTCCCACACCGTGAGCACGGGCATGCCCGCGATGGGGCTGGCCGGGTCCTCCGATGCGGCCGGGTTGACCGTGTCGTTGGCGCCGATCACCAGCACCACATCGGTTCCGGTGAAATCGTCGTTGATCTCGTCCATCTCCAGCACGATGTCGTAGGGCACCTTCGCCTCGGCCAGCAGCACGTTCATGTGGCCGGGCAGCCTGCCCGCGACGGGGTGCACGCCGAAACGCACGCTCACGCCCCGCTCGCGCAGTGTGCGGGTGAGTTCGGCGACGCCGTGCTGGGCTTGGGCCACGGCCATGCCGTAACCGGGGGTGATGATCACCGAGTTCGCTCCGGTGAGCAGCTCGGCGACTCCGTCGGCGGTGATCTCGCGATGCTCGCCCAGGTCGGTGTCACCGGCCGGGCCCGCGGTGACACCGAAGCCGCCCGCGATGACCGACAGGAACGACCGGTTCATCGCCTTGCACATCACGTAGGACAGGTACGCACCCGACGAGCCGACCAGCGCACCGGTGATGATCAGCAGATCGTTGCCGAGCAGGAAGCCCGAGGCCGCCGCGGCCCAGCCGGAGTAGCTGTTGAGCATCGACACCACGACCGGCATGTCACCGCCGCCGATCGAGGCAACCAGGTGCCAGCCGAGCAGCAGCGCGGCCACGGTGATCGCGACCAAGATCCACAGCCGCGGGTCGACGACGAACCACACGGTCAGCGCGGCGAACAGCACCAGCGCGCCCACATTGAGGATGTTCTTGGCGGGCAACAGCAACGGTGCGGAGTTGATCCGCGCCGAGAGCTTCAGGTAGGCCACGATCGAGCCGGTGAACGTCACCGCGCCGATGAACACACCGATCGCCACCTCGGCGCCGTGGATGCCCAGCAGCCCCTCGGCGCGCAGCAGCTCGGCATCGGCACCGTCGGGATGTCGTTCGACATGCAGGTAGCCGTTCCAGCCGACCAGCACCGCCGCCGCACCCACGAACGAATGCAACAGCGCGATCAGCTCGGGCATCCCGGTCATCTCGACGATGCGAGCCCGCCACAGGCCGATCGCCGCACCCAGCGCGGTCGCGCCTGCTAGCAGCAGTAGTCCGAGCGGTTCGATGTCACGACCGATCGCCAGCGCGACGGTGGCGCCGAGGGCCACCGCCATCCCGGTGATGCCGAAGGTGTTGCCCATCTTGGCGGTGTCGTGCTTCGCCAGGCCGCTCAAGGCGAGGATGAACAACAGCGCCGCGACGATGTAGGCCGAATTGGCCACGGTCTCAACGGAAATCATGAGAGTTCACTCCGAGGTCGGGCGCAGCTCAGCTGCGGGAGAACATGGCGAGCATGCGACGGGTCACCGCGAAGCCACCGAAGATGTTGATGCTCGCCAGCAGGATCGCCGCGAACGACAGTCCCGTGATCCACGGATCGCCGTGCCCGATCTGCAGCAGCGCGCCGACCACGATGATCCCGGAGATCGCATTGGTCACCGACATCAGCGGGGTGTGCAGCGCGTGATGCACGTGGCCGATCACGTAGTAGCCGATCACGATCGCCAGCGCGAACACCGTCAGATGTCCTTGCAACGCGGGCGGTGAGATCGCGATCAGCCCGAATGCCGCTGCCGCCGCGATCAATACCAGCCCGATGCGGCGCCGAGCAGACATCGGCTCCTTCACCGGTGCCGGTTCGGGTGGCGCGGTGGGCTCGGCCGCGGGCTTCGCCGAGACGGCGACCGGGGGCGGCGGCCAGGTGACCTCGCCGACGCGCACGACGGTGATGGAACGTTGGACCACATCGTCGAAGTCCAGGACCAGCCTGCCGTCCTTGCCCGGGGTCATCAGCTCGAGCAGGTTCGCCACGTTCGTGCCGTACAGCTGCGAGGCCTGGGCGGGCAGCCTACCGGCCAGATCGGTGTAGCCGATGATGGTGACGCCGTTGTCGGTGACGATCGCGCGGTCGGCGACGGTGCCCTCGACGTTGCCGCCGTTCTGCGCGGCCATGTCGACGATGACACTGCCGGGCCGCATCGAGGCCACCATCTCGGCGGTGATGATGCGCGGCGCGGGGCGCCCGGGGATCAGGGCGGTCGTGATGACGATGTCCACCTCGGCGCACTGCTCGGCGTAGAGCCGCGCCTCACGGGCCTTGTAGTCCCCGCTCATCTCCTTGGCGTAGCCGGTCGACGAGACCTCCGCCTCAGCGGAGTCGATCGAGAGATATTCTCCACCAAGCGATTTCACCTGGTCGGCGACTTCCGGCCGCGGATCGGTGGCGCGCACGACAGCACCGAGGCTGCCCGCGGCACCGATGGCGGCCAGCCCGGCCACCCCCGCACCGACCACCAGGACCTTGGCGGGAGGTACCTTGCCCGCGGCGGTGACCTGCCCGGTGAAGAACCGGCCGAACGCGTGCGCGGCCTCCACGACCGCGCGGTAGCCCGCGATATTGGCCATCGAGGACAGCACATCCAGCGACTGGGCCCGTGAGATGCGCGGCACCGCGTCCATGGCCAGGGCGGTGATCGGCCGCTTGCCGAGGTCGGTGACCAGATCCGGATCGTTCACCACCCCCAGCAGGCTGATCACGGTGGCACCGGGGTGCAGGTCGTCGAGCTGGTAGGTCGCTGGCGCGTTGACACCGAGCACGATATCGGCGACGCGAGCGTTGCCGATCGTGGCGCCCGCCTCGACGTAGGCGTCGTCGGAGAACGACGCGAGGCTTCCCGCGCCGGTGTCGACCACCACGTCGTAGCCGAGCCGGACGAGCCGGGTGACCGTCGCCGGAGTGGCGGCCACCCTGGTCTCGCGCGGGCGTGCTTCCCGCAGGACACCGATGATCATGGTCCCGCAACCTCCACCAGGTCGGCCAGTCGCGCCCGGTGCGCACCGGCAGTGCCGAAGGCGAGCTGGTCGGCCTTGGCGCGCTTGAGATACAGGTGGGCCGGATGCTCCCATGTCATGCCCATGCCACCGTGTAGCTGCACCGCCTCTTCGCCCGCGTAGACCGCGAGGTCGCTGCAGAACGCCTGGGCTACCGACGCCGCGACGGGCGCGTCGGCGTCATCGGCGACGAGGGTGGCGGCGGCGTAGCGGGCGGCGGCATTGCCGGACTCGACGGCGGTGTACAGATCGGCCAGCCGGTGCTTGACGGCCTGGAATCCGCCTACCACGCGACCGAATTGGCGCCGCTCCTTCAGATACGACACGGTCTCGTCGAGGCACCACCGCGCCACCCCGTACTGCTCCGAGGCGAGTAGGGCCGTGCCCGCGGCGAGTGCGCGGCGCACCGCGGCCTCGCCGTCGGCCACGACCAGTTCACCTGCGGCACCGTCGAACTCGATGTCGGCGAGCTGACGGGTCATGTCGAAGGAGACGACCGGGGTGAGCTTGGCCTCGGTGGACGACACCGCATACAGCGCGACGCCATCGGGACCGGCGGCCGGGACCAGCAGTACATCGGCCTCGAGCGCACCGGCGACGCTGGTGACAGTGCCGGTCAACTGACCGTCGGCACCAGCGGAGATCGCGGGCAGCGCGGTGTGGGCGGCGGTGGTCAACGGGACGACCAGGGCGGCGGTCCGCGCCCCCGCCGCGAGCTGACCCAGCAGCGCCGAACCGGAGCCGAGCAGTGCGGTGGTGGCGACCACGGCACTGGTCAGGAAGGGCACCGGGGCGACGAAGCGCCCGAGTTCTTCGAGCACGACCGCCGCCTCGCGGGCCGACGCGCCCGCGCCGCCGTCCTCTTCGGGGACGAGCAGCCCGGCCAGCCCGAGGTCGACCGCGATGTTCTTCCACAAGCCGTCGACCAGCGCGCGGTCGCCGTCGTAGAGCGCGGTGACCGCGCCGGGTTCGCACTGGGAGGTCAGCACCGAGCGCACTACGTTGCGCAGGTCGTCCTCGACTTCGGTGTAGAGCAGATCAACGTCGGTCATCGCGCGACTTCTTTCCAGGGACGGTCCTTGTCGGTGCGCGGCTCGGCGGGCAGGCCGAGAATGCGCTCGGACACGATGTTTCGCAGGATTTCGGAGGTGCCGCCCTCGATCGAATTGCCCTTGGCCCGCAGGTAGCGGTAGCCCGCGTCGCGTGCGTTCAGATCGACACGCTCCGGACGGACCAGGGTCCAGTCGGAGTAGCGCAGGCCGTCCTCGCCGAGCAGCTCCAGCTCCAGCCCGGACAGCTGCTGGGCGATCCGGGCGAAGGACAGCTTCATCGCCGAACCTTCCGGGCCGGGCTGGCCCTGGGCCAGCTTCTGCCGCAGCCGCAGGCCGGTGAGCCGGGCGACCTCGGCGTCGACCCACAGCCGCAGCAGCCGGTCGTGCAGCTCCGGGGTACGCAGCTGCGGATTGTCGCGCCACGTCCGGGCGACCACGCCGATGATCCCGGACTCGCGGGCACTGGCCTTGCCGCCGATCGCGACCCGCTCGGTATTGAGCGTCGTGTTGGCGATGCGCCACCCGTCGCCCTCTGCACCGAGGCGCTGGGCGTCGGGGACGCGGGCGTCGGTGATGAAGACCTCGTTGAACTCGGCCTCACCGGTGATCTGGCGCAGCGGCCGCACCTCGACTCCCGGCTGGGTCATGTCGATCAGGAAATACGTCATGCCGCGGTGCTTGGGAATACCCGCGTCGGTGCGGGCCAGCAGGATCGCGAACTGCGCGAGATGCGCGCTCGAGGTCCACACCTTCTGCCCGTTGACGACCCACTCGCCGCCGTCACGCACCGCGCGGGTGCTGACATTGGCCAGGTCGGAGCCCGCGCCGGGTTCACTGAACAGCTGGCACCAGATCTCCTCGCCGGTCCACAGCGGACGCAGGAACCGCTTCTTCTGCTCCTCGGTGCCGCAGGCCAGGATCGTCGGGCCCGCCATGCCGAGACCGATGACGTTGGCCATCGGATTGTTGTCCGGGGCGCCAGCCTGCTCGAAGGCCTGATCCACCTCGGCTTGCCAGGCGTGTGGCAGACCGAGACCACCGTGGCCCTCGGGGAAGTACACCCACGCCAGGCCGGCGTCGTAGCGAGCGCGCAGGAACTCGAGGCGCTCGGTGGTGGCGGGATCGTTGGCGGCGAGGAATTCCCCGATCCTGGTACGGAGTTCGTCGATGGTCATCGGGCCTCCCGCTGTTTGCGCAGCTCGTTCTTGGCCAGCGCGTTCTTGTGGACTTCGTCCGGGCCGTCGGCGAACCGCAGCGTGCGGTTGCCCGCGTAGGACGCGGCCAGCGAGAAGTCCTGGGACAGACCCGCGGCGCCGTGCACCTGGATGGCCTTGTCCAGAATCCACTGCACCGTGGCCGGGGTGGCGATCTTGATCGCCTGGATCTCGGTGTGGGCGCCCTTGTTTCCGACCGTGTCCATCAGCCAGGCGGTCTTGAGCACCAACAGCCGCAGCTGTTCGAGCTTGACCCGCGACTCGGCGATCCAGTCCCGGATCACGCCCTGCTCGCTGAGCGGCTTGCCGAAGGCGACGCGGTCGTCGGCGCGGGCGCACATCGCCTCGATCGCGCGCTCGGCCACGCCGATGGCCCGCATGCAGTGGTGGATGCGGCCGGGGCCGAGCCGGGCCTGCGCGATAGCGAAGCCCTCGCCCTCGCCACCGATCAGGTTGGCGGCGGGCACCCGCGCGTCGGTGAACGACAGCTCGGCGTGACCACCGTGCTCGTGGTCGTCGTAGCCGAAGACCTCCATGCCGCGGATGATCTCCACGCCGGGGGTGTCGCGCGGGACCAGGATCATCGACTGCTGACGGTGCCTGCTCGCGGACGGATCCGTCTTGCCCATCACGATGAAGATCTGGGCGTTCGGGTTCATCGCGCCGGTGATCCACCACTTACGGCCGTTGAGCACGTAGTCGTCGCCGTCGCGCTCGATGCGGGTCGCGATGTTGGTGGCGTCGGAGGAGGCAACGTCGGGCTCGGTCATCGCGAAGGCGGACCGGATCTGCCCCTCCAGCAACGGCTCCAGCCATTCCTTGCGCTGGGCCTCGGTGCCGAACTGCGCCAGCACCTCCATGTTGCCGGTGTCGGGTGCGGCGCAGTTGAGTGTGGCCGGGGCCAGATGTCCGCTGCGGCCGGTGATTTCGGCCAGCGGCGCGTACTGCAGGTTGGTCAGTCCGGCGCCCTCGGCGCCGGGCAGGAACAGATTCCACAGGCCGCGGCGGCGGGCCTCGGCCCGCAGCTCGGCCATGACCGGCACCGAATCCCATGCCCAGCGGTTGTCGAGCTGGGACAGCTGAGCGCGGAACACCGGTTCGGCCGGGTAGACATGGTTGTCCATGAAGTCCAGCAGCGAGGCCCGCAATTCCTCGGTGCGGGCGTCGTAGGCGAAATCCATCAGCGGTACTCCTTCACTGCGGTGAGGCCGGTTTCGAGGAGGGGGTCGATCACCGCGCCGACGGTGTCGAAACCTTCGCCGACCGTCTGCCCGCGCAGAAATCGGTAGTGGATGCCCTCGAGGATCGCGGCCAGTTTGAACGCGGCGAGCCCGAGGTAGAAACCGAACCGGGACATGTCGCGATCGCTGCGTGCGGTGTAGCGGGCGATGATCTCGCTTTCGGACAGGAAGCCCGGGGCGACCGACGCGTCGGCCACTGTCGCGCCGCTCGACCGGTCCGCGAGGCGGCCGTAGACGATCATCAACGCCAGATCGGTGAGCGGGTCACCGAGAGTGGCCATCTCCCAGTCGATGACCGCAGCGAGCCGGTCGCTGCTGTCGGTCAGCACGTTGTCGAGCCGGTAGTCACCGTGCACGATGCCCACCGCCGACTCGGTGGGCACGTCGGCGGCAAGCCGCGCGTGCAGCTCGTCCGCCAGGGGCAGGTCGCGCGAGTGCGACGCGTCCAGCTGCTTCTTCCAGCGGCGCACCTGACGCTCCAGGAAACCCTCGGGACGACCGAAGTCGGCCAGCCCGATCGCGGCCGGATCGACCGCGTGCAGCACAGCGAGGGTGTCGATCAGGTCGGTCGAAATCGCCCGTGTGCGTTCGGGTCCCAACGCACCCAGCTCCGCGGCGGTCCGATACGGCGTGCCCTCGACGTGTTCCATCACGTAGAAGGGCGCACCGAGCACGGTGTCGTCCTGGCACAGCGCGTACATCGCAGGCACCGGGACATCGGTGTCCCGCAAGGCCGCCGTCACCCGGTATTCGCGGGCCATGTCGTGGGCGGTGGCCAGCACGTGCCCCAGCGGCGGGCGCCGCACGATCCAGCGGGTGCTGCCGTCGCCGACCTCGTAGGTCAGATTCGACTTGCCGCCGGCGATCAGCTTGCCGCTCAGCGCGCCCGCCACATCGACCTGGCCACGCAGCCAGGTAGACAACCGGTCGAGATCCAGGCCCGGAAGGTCGGTCCGGGTTTCCATCAGGCCACCACGAGGCTGAGCGATTCGACCACGCAGACCGGCTTGTCGCCGCCCTCGCGCTCGATCACGACCTTGGCGGTCACCAGGTGGCCCGCGGCACCCGCGGCGACGGAGACCAGTTCGACCCCGGCGCGCACCTTCGAGTCCACCGGCACCGGTGCCGGGAACCGCAGCTTGTTGGAGCCGTAGTTGACCGCCATCTGCACGCCCTCGACCCGGTACACCTGCGCGACCAGCAGCGGGACCAGCGACAGGGTCAGGTAGCCGTGCGCGATGGTGGTGCCGAACGGTCCGTTCGCCGCCTTCTCGGTGTCGATGTGGATCCACTGGTGATCACCGGTCGCGACGGCGAAGGCGTTGATCTGCGACTGGGTGATGGTGTGCCACTCGGAGTAGCCGAGATGGGACCCGACGGCCGCCCCGAGCTCGGCGATGCCCTGGAAAGTCCTCATGCCCTCGGCCCTCCCGCGACGTAGAGCACCTGACCGGACACGAAACCGGCGCCTTCGCTGGCGAAGAACGACACGGCGTGCGCGATGTCGTCGGGCACACCGGTGCGCGCGACCGGGATCTCCTTGGCGGCACCGGCTTTGAAATCCTCGAACGGAATGCCGACACGCGCCGCGGTGGCCGCGGTCATCTCGGTCTCGATGAAGCCGGGTGCGATCGCATTCGCGGTGACGCCGAACTTGCCGAGCTCGAAGGCCAGGGTCTTGGTGAAGCCCTGCACGCCCGCCTTGGCCGCGGCGTAGTTGGCCTGACCGCGGTTGCCGAGCGCCGAGGTGCTCGACAGGTTGACGATGCGGCCGAACTTGGCCTCGGTCATGTACTTCTGCACCGCGCGGGTCATGAGGAAGGCACCACGCAGGTGCACGTTCATGACGGTGTCCCAGTCGTCGACCGACATCTTGAACAGCAGGTTGTCGCGGAGGACGCCGGCGTTGTTGACCAGCACGGTCGGCGCGCCGAGCTCGGCGACGACCCGCTCGACGGCCGCGGTGACGGCGGCCTCGTCGGCCACGTCGGCGCCGACGGCGATCGCCCGGCCACCCGCGGCCTGGATCTGCTCGACGACCGGCTTACAGGCGACCTCGTCGAGGTCGACCACGGCCACGGCCATGCCGTCGGCGGCAAGCCTGCGCGCGACGCCCGCGCCGATGCCACGGGCGGCGCCGGTGACGATGGCGGTCTTGGTGGGGGTACTCATTGTTGTCTCCTGAAAGTTGGATGTGGTGGTCAGACGCCGCCGGTCAGCGTGACGCCGCCGTCGAGGACCAGCAGTTGGCCGGTGACCCAGGACGCGTCGTCGGAGAGCAGGAACGCCACCGCGCCGGCGATGTCCTCGGGCACACCGAGGCGCTTGAGCGGGTAGGTTTCGGCGAGCTCCTTCTCCTTGCCCTCGTAGAGAGCGGTGGCGAACTTCGTCTTCACCACAGCAGGCGCGACCGCGTTCACCCGGATGTCGGGGCCGAGTTCCACGGCCAGTTCCTGGGTGATGTAGGTGAGCATGGCCTTGCTGGCGCCGTAGAAGCCGATCCCGGGCGCGGGCTTGATCCCGGCCACCGACGACACGTTGACCACCGCGCCACCGTGCTCCGCCATCCACGCCTTGTGCACCTGCTGGGTCCACGACAGCGCGGCCAGGCAGTTGACCTCGATGATCTTGCGGGCCGCCTGCAGATCCATCTCGATCATCGGGCCGTACACCGGGTTGATGCCGGTGTTGTTGACCAGCAGATCGACGCTGCCGAATGCGTCTATCGCCCGGGCCACCGTGTCGGCCTGGTGGTCGATGTCGTCGGCGGGTCCTGCCACACCGAGCGCGTGTTCGGCGCCGCCGAGCTGCTGCACAGCGTCATCGAGAGCGTCCTTTTTGCGGGCGGTGACGACGACTTTCGCGCCGTCGTCGACCAGCCGCTGCGCGATGCCGAGGCCGATGCCGCGGCTGGCGCCGGTCACGATCGCGGTCTTGCCCGCGAAACGGCCGGTCACGACAGCCGCTCCAGCACCATGGCCATACCCTGGCCGCCACCGACGCACATCGTCTCCAGCCCGAACTGCTTGTCGTGGAAGCGCAGCGAGTTGATCAGCGTGCTGGTGATGCGGGCGCCGGTCATGCCGAACGGGTGACCCACCGCGATGGCGCCACCGTTGATGTTGAGCTTGTCCTCGGGGATGCCGAGTTCGCGGGCGGAGCCGAGTACCTGCACGGCGAAGGCCTCGTTGATCTCGACCAGGTCGATGTCGTCGATGGTGAGACCGGCGCGGCGCAGTGCCTGCTTGGAGGCCTCGATCGGGCCGAGGCCCATGATCTCCGGCGACAGACCGGAGACTCCGGTGCTGACGACGCGCGCGAGCGGGGTCAGGCCGAGTTCCCTTGCCTTGGTGTCGGACATGATGATCAGGGCGGCCGCGCCGTCGTTGAGCGCGCAGCAGTTGCCCGCGGTGACGGTGCCGTCGGGCCGGAACACCGGCTTCAGCTGGCTCACCGCCTCCAGCGTGACACCGGCGCGTGGGCCGTCGTCGGCGCTGACCACGGTGCCGTCGGGCAGCGTGACCGGGGTGATGTCGGTGGCCCAGAAGCCGTTGGCGATGGCCTTCTCGGCCAGATTCTGCGAGCGGACACCGAACGCGTCCTGCTCCGCGCGGGTGATCCCGGTGAGCTGGGCGACGTTCTCCGCGGTCTGGCCCATGGCGATGTAGACATCGGGCAGTACGCCGTTGCGGCGCGGGTCGGCCCAGGATGGGGCGCCACCGCCGGCTCGCTCGGCGGTGCGGGCGACCGCCTCGCCGAAGATCGGGTTCTGGGTGTCGGGCAGGCCGTCGGCGTTGCCCTTGACGAACCGGCTCACCGTCTCGACGCCCGCCGAGATGAAGACGTCGCCCTCACCTGCCTTGATGGCGTGCAGCGCCATGCGGGTGGTCTGCAGGCTCGACGAACAGTAGCGGTTGACGGTGGTACCGGGAACGGTGTCGAGCCCGGCCAGCACGGCGACCGCCCGGGCCATGTTGAAGCCCGACTCACCCGCCGGCTGCCCACAGCCGAGGACGAGGTCCTCGATCTGGGTCGGGTCGAGATTCGGCACCTGAGCCAGCGCGGCCCGCACCATCTGGACGGACAGGTCGTCGGGACGCATGTCCTTGAGCGAGCCCTTGCCCGCGCGACCGATCGGGGAACGGGCAGCGGCGACGATCACAGCTTCCGGCATCACATCTCCTTGGTGAATAAGCGCTTGCTTAGTGAGATAGTGCAGGCGGCCCCGATTACCGTCAAGAGACAACCGACCACAGGCTCCTGTTAGCCACATCACACCGCCCATGACAGGTGCCGTTCTACCGAGGCGAGATAATGGCGATCCCATGACCGACACCACCGAATCCCGCAGCGACGCGACCCGCGCACGCCTGCTGGAAGCCGCGATCGCAGCGTTCGCCGAGAAGGGTTTCAACGGGACGACGACGCGCGATATCGCCGCGGCCGCAGGCGTGAGCCCGGCCGCGGTCTATGTGCATCACAAATCCAAAGAAGAACTGCTCTACCTGATTTCGCGATCGGGCCACGATGAGACACTCGAGCTGATCCTGAAGGCGGCCGCGTCGTCGGACGATCCGGCGATCGCGCTGCGCACTGTCATTCACGATTTCGCCGTGCACCACGCCCGCGGGCACACTGGCGCCCGGATCGTGAACTACGAGCTGAACTCGCTGAGCCCCGAACACCGCACCGAGATCCGCGGTATCCGCCACCGGATCGATCAGACCATTCGCGAACTGGTCGAGCGCGGGATCAAGAAAGGCGTCTTCGACACCCCGGACGCGCGGATCGCAGCCACGGCCCTGCTCTCGCTCGGCATCGATATCGCGCGCTGGTACCGCGACGAGGGCGACTGGTCGCCGGAAGACATCGCCACGGCCTACGCCGATATGGCGTTGCGCATCGTCGGCGCCACCTGACTGGCCCGCACCAGCGCGATCAGTTCGATCACCGCTGTCGCGTGTCGAGGTGGCGAAACAACAGTTGTTGCGAAAATTATTTCGGTAGTGCCACCACTCGCACCGGACGGAGGAACTCGGCAACTCGCGGCCCCAGCTCCTCGGCACGGGTGACGAGGCCGAGATGACCGTCCGGGTAGATGTGCAGGGTCGACCGGGGCATCAGCATGTGCATGATCTTCGCGTTGATCACCGGCACGATCGGGTCGTCGTCACCGGCGAGGATCAGGGTGGGCTGCCTGATCAAGGGCAGGAACGGCAGGCTGGACCAGCCCGCGCCCGCGAGCAGCTGCAGCGCGTAGCCGAGGCCGGGAGCGCGGCCGACATGGCTGTGCAGGATCGTCTTGGCGAGGTCCGGTTCCGCGCGCAGACGTCCTCCGTAGATCATCGGGGCGATCGCTGCCGTGTAGGCGGGATCGCGGTAGCGGCGCGGCGTGATCATCTTGCTCAGCACCCGGGGATGCGCGGGGATCATCAGCGAGCCGGTCGCGGTGGCCACGAGCACCAGGCGACGGCACCGCCGGGGATGCTGCAGGGCGAACTGCTGGGCGAGGCCGCCGCCCCACGAGATGCCGAGCACGTCCGTCTCCGTGTACCCCAGTTCGTCGAGGAGTTCTCCGAGCAGGCAGGCCAGCGTCGCGAAATTGTAAGGTACGCGCGGCAATTCGGAACCGCCGATGCCGGGCACATCGAACCGGATCACCGGGATCGCCGGGTCGAGCCGGTCGAGGAAGGGCGCCAACAGCTCCAGCCTCGCGCCGATCCCGTTGCACATCAGCAGCGGGCGGCCCCGACCCGCGCGCACCGCAACGCGCAGGCGCCGTCCGCTGATCCACAATTCCCGAACGATTTCGGCCTCGGCCACGTGGCCTCCTTCAGGTTGGGGACGACGCTCAGGTGTCGAGCCGGTTGCCGAGCTCCGGGAACGCGCGGATGGCCTGCAGCGCTATGGTGAGGTCGCTCAGCAACCGCGGGTCGTCGAGCGAGCCACCCAGATGTTCTTCGATGCGCCGGATCCGGTGCCGGACCGTGTTCTCATGGCAGTACAGCGACCTGCCCGCCTCGGCGGCCGAGCCACGCGAGTCGATCCACGCTGTCGCGGTGGCCAGCAGCGTCGTCCGTTCGTGGTCGGGCAGGGCGAGCACGCCGTGCAATACGCGCACCACGAACCGGCGGGTGGTATCCCGGTCGCGCACAAGGAGATCGATGTGCGGGTCGTCGTCGAGGCTGCGGATACCCTTCGTGCCGGGCGCCGAGGTCTCCAGGGCGACCTGGGCCAGCCGCAATGCCCTGGCCGCACCGTCGAGTCGATGGAACAGCGGGCTCACGCCGACGCGTCCGAGCGCCACCTGCGCGACCGAGGCGAGCACCTCCCCCGGGTCACGGCGTCCCAGGGAGAGCACCCCGATCTCGTGCTGCGGTTGGGAGCGCCATGCCGAACCGACGTCGAGCTGCCGGAGGCGGTCCTCGAGTCGCGGCAGCGCCGAGGAGTTCGAACTCGTCACCTCCGCGACGAGCACCAGGAAGGTGCCGTCGTAGGGCAGGTCGAGCAGCTTCGCGACCTCCCAGGCGCTCAGCGAACCGGAAGCGGGGCCGTCCAGGATCGCCGAGATGATGCCGGATCGCCTGCGGTCGGCCGCGATCATCCGTTCACTCATCGCCTCCCGGTAGGACTCGGTCAGGGCGAGGCAGAAGTCGTCGGCCAGTTCCCAGATCGTCGTCGCGGTATCGAGCAGCGCATCCACCGACTTCTGGCCCGAGTCACGGGCCGCGGCGAGCAACCGCTCCCACAAGAACGCGAAGCCGAGGCGATAGGCGCGCAGCAGCTCCGGCAGCGGCATATCCTGCATGGCCCTGGTGCGTCCGATATGCCGTGGCGCCGAAAGCTCGGTCTCCAGTTCGCCGCTCAACCGGGTCAGGATCTGATTCATGTTGACTATCAGCGATGTTCGCAACTCGCCGCGGCCGACAATGCTCCCCACGCGGTAGATCTCGATCTGCTCGGCGATCCGGGCGAGCAGCTGGTCGGCCAGCTGATCGATCTGCCCGAGCAGGTCAGCGGCCAGTTTCGCCACCGGCGGAGCGAGACGTGAAGGAGGCACCTCGACAGGTTATCCACGAGGTAACGGCCGGTGCCGCATCGAGCGAACAGACTGTGGGCGCCGACACGTTCTCCGGTGATGCATTGTCGGCGCCGACATTGGCTGAACCGGCGCGATGCGCGACTGTTCTAGTACGCGTTCGGCACGGTGGCCGCACTGAGATGCGGGTCATCGTGCGTTCGCCACCGGATTGCGAGCAGCAGACCCACCACTCGGTCGTCGACCACCGCGCCAACGAGATCTGGCTACCCAGATCGACGCGGACCGACCAGTGCACGCTGCGCGGACTGTGCCCGCGCGGCCGACAAGAGTGGAGTCGCCATCATCAATCCCAGCACGACCAGTGACAACCCGGAGTTCGTTGTCCCCTTCGACCACCTGCTGATCGACGCCGCGCTGGGGCCCGCTCACCGGTGGCTGCCCGGCAATTCGGGAGTTCGCTTCCTCGATGCTCTCGCCAAACGCCCCGACCGGGTCAAGACACGGGTCGGCAAGCTCGTCGACGAACTCGGCCGCATCGTCAAAGGCACCTCCGAGCTCGCACCGCCACCGAAGGACCGGCGCTTCACCGACCCGGAATGGTCGAACAACCCGCTGTTGAAGCGCATCGTTCAGGCCTATCTGGCCACGAACGAGCTGGCCGAAGGGCTCGTCGAGGACGCGCCGATGGAGTGGCGCGACGCCGAGCGGATGAAGTTCGTCCTGTCGAACATCCTCGAAGCCGCAGCACCGAGCAATAATCCGCTGATCAGCCCCGTCGCCTGGAAGACGTTCTTCGCCAGCAACGGCTCCAATACCGTCTCGGGCCCACGCAACCTGCTGCGCGACTTCGCCAGCTCGCCGCGGATCCCGGCGATGGTTGAGCCCGACGCCTTCAAGGTGGGCGTCGACCTCGGGATCACGCCCGGAGCCGTCGTGTACCGGACAGAGATGTTCGAGCTGATCCAGTACCTGCCGCAGACCGAGACCGTGCGCGAGGTGCCGCTGCTGATCGTTCCGCCGACCATCAACAAGTACTACGTCCTCGACCTGGCTCCTGGCCGCAGCCTCGTCGAGTACTTGGTCCGGCAAGGCCAGCAGGTGTTCATGATCTCCTGGCGCAATCCCGACGAACGCCACCGTGATTGGGGCACCGATGCCTACGCCGACGCCGTGATCGACGCGTTCAGCGTGGTCGACCGGATCACCGGCGTCGGCGCCGTGCACGCCCTGGCCGCCTGCTCGGGTGGCCTGATCGCTTGCATGGCGGCGGCACACCGCGCGCAGACCGGCAGCATCGCCGAACTGGCCAGCCTCAACCTGCTCGTCACCATGATCGACCAGAACCGGGCAGGCGTCGCCGCCTCGCTCATCGACGAAGGTATCGCGCGTGCCGCGATCGCCCGGTCGCACAGCAAGGGGTACCTGGACGGGCGCACGCTCGCGGAAGTCTTCGCCTGGCTGCGCCCCGCCGACCTGGTATGGAACTACTGGGTCAACAACTATCTGCAGGGCAAGACCCCACCCAAGTTCGACATTCTGTTCTGGAACGCCGACACCACCCGGATGCCCGCCGCGCTGCACCGCGACTTCATCGACATCGCCCTGCACAACAAGCTCGCCACCGCCGGCGCGGTCACCGTGCTCGGCACACCCATCGACCTGGGCGAGATCACGGTCGACTCCTATGTCGTTGCCGGCTCGGCCGACCACATCTGCCCCTGGACCAACTGCTACCGCAGCGCCCAGCTACTCGGCGGCAAGGTGCGTTTCGTCCTGTCGACCAACGGCCACATCGCCGCGCTCGTCAACCCACCCGGTAACCGCAAGTCCAGTTACCAAGTGTCGGAGAGCAATTCGCTCGACCCCGCAGACTGGCGCAGCGCCGCGGCAACCGTACAGGGGTCCTGGTGGCCGGACTACGCCGCGTGGCTCGGCGACCGCTCTGGACACACGAAGCCGGCGTCGGCCACGCTGGGTAACGCCGACTTCCGCCCGCTCGGTGTCGCCCCGGGCAGTTACGTCATGGCCGACTGAGCGTCAGGCGCGCGGTCATCGTCACGGTGATCGCGTCGAAGTCGGTGGTCTCAGGTTGGGCCGATGCGGTTTCATCGGCCTCCCTTCACGATCTGCGGCGAGTACGTTGCGAGGTAGGCGGTGACAAGGCGTTTCAATTCGGAGATGGTGGGCTCGTCGCCGGACACCGACCGTCGGAATGCCACGTCGAACAGCCGGTTACCGGCCTCGAACGCGAGGTCGACGGCGAGCTGCGGGGTGTCGTCCGCGAGGAAGCCCCGGTTGATCAGATGGCGCCGGAACCGCTCGGCTTGCGCTTCGTCGAAGGCCTCGGCGACCTCGCCGATCGCCGGGGAACGCCCGACATACCAGAGTTCGACGAAGCTCGGGAACTCCCGATAGTACGCGAGCAACAGGTCGACGATCGTGTCGATGGCCTGGCCCAGATTCTTCGCTACCCGCTGCTCGAGCCCAGCGGTGATACGGATGTTCAACTCCTCCGAGTGGCGGCGCGCCAACTCGACGTCGACGTGGTTGCGATCGGCGAAGTAGTGGTAGATCGATGCCAGCGGGATGCCCGTCCGTTCGGCGATCGACTTCAACGTCGCAGCTTCGTAGCCTTGCTCACGGAGCAGCGCCTCCGCCGCTTCCAGAATCGCCTGCACACGCTCGACGCCACGGCGTTGCACCGGCGCCGGACGGGCCGAGGCCTTTGGAACCACGGAATTATCGAACACGATTCGAAATCGTATCAACGAAACCCGGGAACCCGTGGGAAGGTTTCGAGGCCCCCGGCGTCGCCGAGATGATCGAGGCGCTGAAGCGGCTACCGTCCAGATCTGTCCGGCGGCGAGGCATCGGCGTCGCCGCCCTGTTTGCGCTCGCCCGGCCCGATTCTGCGCGGCATCACCCTCGGCCGAGCGCCCCTGGGCGCATCATCCGTACCGGCACGTCTCCGACGCGAGGCGCCGAGGTCGATGACATTGTGTTCATGCTCGGCGTTCTCGCCCGCCTGCGCCACGGCGTCGACCGGCCACGATTCTGATGCGCTCTGCAACTCCGCTCGGGTCACCGGACGGGTGGGTGCCGGATCGTAGACAGCCTCCGGGGGCCAAGGCCGACGCCGGGCTTCGCCGGCATCATCTCGACCTCGCCGCGGCCGCTTCGGCAACCGGACGACGTTCGACGTCCGGCCCTCGGCCTCGCCAGAACCACCTTCGGAGGCCTTCATCTCGTCTCACTTCCGCCGCAGCCGCTCCAGCGCATCGAATCGACTTCCGCCAGGTCGCTTCGCGAACCTGTCCCGGCTTCCTGGTCCGGCATCGAACTAACCGCTGACAGGCGTCGCGACACCCGTCGATCCCACAACGGCCAGTGCCTCGAACTTCGGCTTCGGTCTATCGATCACCTCCACATTCTGCATCAAAGCCCCCTTCACCCGCTTTCGACCCGGTGGGAACCGTGGCTGCTCAGCTACCTCGATGACGCGCTGTGACGGCAATTACGCAGCGCCGTGCGTAATCGAAGACACCGCTGATCAGGGCGAATACCGGGTTCGCCGGGCGGTAGCGTCGATGCCATGCAGCTGACCGCGTCGACCGATATCGGGATGCGCGCCGTGATGCGCCTGGCCGCTGCCGACCAGGCGGGCGACCGGGTGACGATCAAGGCGATCGCCCACCAGGTCGGTGCCTCCGAACGCACCGTGTCCACCGTGGTGGCCCGGCTCGTCGAGATCGGCGTGATCGCGACGACCCGTGGCCGCGGCGGCGGGCTGGTGCTCACCGATACCGCGCGCTCGACGACGCTCGGGACGTTGATCCGGCAACTGGAACAACGTCCAGAGGTCGTCGAGTGCGCGGGGCCGCCGTCGTCGCCGATGATCGCGGGGGGCCGCCTGCGCCATGTCCTGGCGCAGGCCGCCGAGGCGTTCTACCGCGAGCTCGACCGGTTCACGGTGGCCGATCTCGTCGCCGGTTCGGCCGGGCAGCTGCTGCCGTTGCGCGCGCAGACATCGCGTCGCGCGCCCGCTGATGCCGAGGAGCCCTGATGACCGCACCCACCCGCTCGCAACCCGAACTCGCATCGGCACAGGCCGAGATCGTGCGCGCGACACTCCCGGCGATCGCCGCCGCCGTCGACGAGATCACCTCCGTCTTCTACCGGACCCTGTTCGGCAACCATCCCGCATTGCTGCGCGATCTGTTCAACCGCGGCAACCAGGCCCAGGGCAGCCAGCCACGCGCGCTCGCCGCCTCGATCGCCACCTTCGCGACCTACCTCGTCGACCCCGCTCTGCCGCATCCGTCGGCGATGCTGGCCAGGATCGGGCACAAGCACGCCTCGCTCGGTATCACCGCCGATCAGTACCAGGTGGTGCACGACAACCTGTTCGCCGCGATCGTGGAGGTCCTCGGCGCCGATGTCGTCACCGCTCCGGTCGCCGAGGCGTGGGATCGGGTATATTGGCTGATGGCCGATGCGCTGATCGATCTGGAGAAGCAGCTCTATATCGAGTCCGGGGTGCAGCCGGGTCAGGTGTTCCGCGCCGTGACGGTGACCGAGCGCAGCGACGATCCGGCGGGTGTCGCCGTCTTCCGCGTTCGTGCCGTAGACCCGGCCGAAACGCTTCCCGGATTCGTTGCGGGGCAATATATCTCGGTGGGTGTTCGGCTGCCCGACGGCGCGCGTCAGCTGCGCCAGTACAGCCTGATCGAGGCAGGTGGGGACGGCACGCTGGCGTTCGCGGTCAAGCGGGTCGCCGCGACGTCCGGATGCCCGGCCGGTGAGGTGTCGACCTGGCTGCACGATCGGGTCGCGACCGGCGACGAACTCGAGATCTCGCTGCCCTTCGGCGATCTGACGATCGACCCCGACGCCGCCACACCGCTGGTGCTGATCTCAGCAGGCGTCGGCGTGACCCCGATGGTGGGCATCCTCGAACATCTCGCGGCCCGTGATCCGGGTAGGCCGGTCCAGGTGCTGCACGCCGATCGCAACGCAGGCACCCATCCCCTGCGCGCGCGGGTGCTCGCCCTCGTCGACCGTCTCGACCGGGCCGAGGTCGCCTTCTGGTACGCCGAGGAGACCGACGGCGCGCATCGGGGCCGGCTAGATCTTTCGGCGATCGCCTTGCCCGACGACGCCGAGATCTACGTGTGCGGTGGCGAGGGTTTCCTCGATGCGGTGCGCGCGCAACTGACCGTGGCGGGCATACCCGCCGAGCGGGTGCACATCGAACAGTTCACCCCCACCGACTGGCGCCGTTGAGCGAAACCGCCCTGGCCGACGACCGCTGAGGCATCGCATTCCGTCGTCCGCGCGAGGATAATTGTCAGCGGATGACAGGTTCGCCTACGTCCAGGAGTCAGCGATGATCCACAGCCACCGGGCGTTCTCCCACCTGGTCCACGCGATGGGTGAGGAGTCGTTCGGTGACGACCAGTTGCGCCATGCGGCCTGGATCGCGCGGTGCGTCGGCCGCGGGCCGACCGCACCACTGAGTCTCGGCGAGCTCTCCGAACTCGCCGACCGGGTCGAGGTCGGACCTCTCGCGGCCGGGACGCTGGTGTTCTCCGCGGGTGCGCCCGCCGACGGGGTGTGGATGGTGAAGCAAGGCCAGGTCGAATTGTCGGTGGGTGCCGGGCGGGATCGTGCGGTCGTCGATGTGCTCGGCCCCGGCGACGTCGACGGTGACATCGCGCTGCTGCTGGGGATGCCGCTGGCCTACACCGCGCGCACACGCATCGACGCGAGCTGCCTGTTCCTGCCCGCTTCCGCCTTCGAGGCACTGCTCGCCAACGATCCCGCGACCGCCCGTCGCTGGTTTTCCAGTGTCGCCCAGCGGGTTTCGGCCGGTCAGGGACGATTGATCAACATGCTCGGCCGCCCGCTGCGCACCCAGGTCGCCCAGCTGCTGCTCGACGAGGCCGTCGACGGTTCGGTCCAGCTCGCCCAGCGCACCCTCGCCGCCATGCTCGGGGTGCACCGCCCGTCGTTGACCAAGACCCTCAGGGAGTTCGAACGCCACGACCTGATCAGCATCGACGACGAAGCCATCAGCATCGTCGATACCGAACGACTGCGCCGACTCGAGTCGGCACACTGAATGCCGAGACCGTTTCGGCGCTAGCGCTTGCGGCCGATCCCGCCGACGATGCAGTGGCGGACGTCGTTGAGCGGGGTGAGGTGCGGGCCGTCGGGCCACCAGTCGTCGCAGCGGACCAGGCCGGGTTCGACCATCTCCAGATCGCCGAACATGGCCTGGATCTCGTCTCTGGTCCGGAAGCGGCCGCTGCCCATCGGGCTGTGGATGAACTTCTCTTCCATCTTGCGCGCCAGTTCGCTGTATTCGGGCGTCTGCGGGTCGTGGAAGTGGGCGATCGCCACGAACGAACCCGACGGCAGTGCGTCGATGTAGGTCTGCATCAGCGCGGGGCCGTCCTCACCCAGGTAGTGGTGCAGGGTGCCGATGTGGAACAGCGCCAGCGGGCGGGTGAAGTCGAGTTCGGTGCGCACGGTCTCGTTGCCGAGCACCTCGAGCGGGCGGAAGATGTCGGCCTCGGCGATCCGGGTGCGGCTGTTGCCTGCCAGCAAAGCCCGCGCGTGCACCAGCACCGACGGATCGTTGTCGACGTAGACCACCCGCGACCGCGGGTTGACCCGCTGGACCACCTGGTGGGTGTTCTCCGCGGTGGGCAGGCCGGAGCCGAGATCGAGGAACTGGTCGATCCCCGACTTGGCCAGGAACCGGCACGCGCGGATGAGGAAATCGCGGTTGGCCCAGGCCAGATCGTTGACCTGCGGTGCGACGGTGCGGACCTGGGCCAGCACCTCGCGATCCACCTCGTAGTTGTCTTTGCCGTTGAGCGCGGCATCGTAGACGCGCGCGATGCTCGCGCGCGTGGTGTCCACCCCGACCGGAACGGCGCTGGGGTAGGCGGCAGAGGATTGCGACATGCGGGCGCCTCCGGGCTTCGGACCGTCTGTACGAATTCAGCGTAGAGCATCTATTCCGTTGGCACAGAGGCTAACCCGGCTCCGCCTACCGTCGTTCGAGCCACTCCTCGAAGGTCGGGCCCGCGATGACGGCGCCGGGTCCGGGCAGCAACGCGCCCTCGGCCTGCAGGTGGTGATCCGGGTTGGTCGGGTCGAGCACTTCGACCACCTGGGCAGGCGCGCCGCGCCGGGCGGCGACCCGCGCCACCGCGTCGACGAGCCGCCACTGCTGCGGGCCCGCGATCTCGACCACGGCGGGTCCGTCGGTGCGGACGAGGTCGGCCAGGTGCTCGGCGACCGTACGCGCGGCCACCAATTGCGCTCGGTACGTGGGTATTTCGGCCCGATCACCGACCGTGGTCCAGTCGAGCATCATCTCGGTGAACTCGTGGAACTGGGCGGCACGCAGAATGCGCACGGGAACCGGTCCCTCCTGGTAGGCGCGCTCGTGGGCGAGTTTGCCCGCGTAGTGTCCCGCGGTGAAGGCGTCGATGCCGATGATCGAGACCACCGCGATGCGCCGCACGCCCGCCGCCGCCGCGGCCTGCCCGACGTTGCGGGCGATCGTGCGGAAGAACTCGGTCACCGCCGCGGTGTCGGTGGTTTCGGCGTTCACCGCGTCCACCACCAGCTCGACATCGGTGAGCGCGGCGGCCAGACCGTGGCCGGTCAGCACGTCGATGCCTGCCGCGCGGGTGATCTCGACGATGTCGTCGCCGTTGTTCTTCAGGACGTCGACCACCTCGCGGCCGATCCGTCCGCTCGCCCCGATCACTGCGATCCGCATTCGTTTCTCCTTCGACGGTGTACTGGTCGACGGGACGACGAAAAACGCGGGCGGAGTGTGACATCAGGCAGGTAGTGGCGGTACCCGTGTCAGCGGACTCCTGGTCACCACCGGCGCGGCGGCACACGATCAGGGCATGTCACAGACCATCGCGCCCGCACCGGCGCACCCAGTACCGGCGGGCAGGCGATCGGCGGCCGTGCTCGTCGTCCTCCTCACCGGGCAGTTCATGGCGGTGCTCGACGCGTCCATCGTCAATGTCGCCATTCCGTCGATCCGCGCGAGCCTCGGGACCGGCGGTGCGGCGCTGCAGTTGATCGTGGCGGGGTATGTCATCGCGTACGCGGTCTTGCTGATCAGCGGCGCCCGCCTGGGCGATCGTTTCACTCAGCGGCGTACCTTCGTCGCGGGGCTCGCGGTGTTCACCGTCGCGTCGCTGGCGTGCGGGCTGGCCTGGGACGAGCTGTCGCTCATCGTGTTCCGGTTCGCCCAGGGTGCGGGCGCGGCGGCGATGGTGCCGCAGGTGATGACGCTGATCCAGCGCACCTTCACCGGTCCGGCGCGAGCCAGGGCGTTGAGCATCTACGCGGCGATCATCTCCGGCGGCGTGGTGGCCGGTCAGATCCTGGGCGGGCTGATCGTCGATGCCGACCTGGCGGGCAGTAGCTGGCGTGGGGTGTTCCTGGTGAATGTGCCACTCGGCCTTGCCCTGCTGGTTGTCGCGCCGGGGGTTCTTCCGGTTACCGCGGCGCGGACCGACCGCAGGCTGGATGTTCCCGGTCTGGCGACGCTGACGGTCACCGTGTTGTTGCTGGTCGTTCCGCTGGTCCTCGGCCGTGAACTGGGCTTTCCCGCGTGAGCTTGGGTGTGCCTCGGTGCCGGGGTCCTCGGACTGGTGGTGTTCGCCTGCATCGAGCGCCGGGTCGCGGCGGGCGGTGGCGAGCCGCTGTTCTCGCCTCGGGTACTCGCCGCGCCCGGCCTGCTGGTGACCGCGGCGACCCTGCTGCTGATCATGGCGAGTTTCGGCGGCTGGTTGTTCGCGATGGCGATCCATCTGCAGGGCGAGCTGGGCTACAGCGCGCTGCACGCCGGGACGCAGTTCCTGCCGATGGGCATCATGTTCGCCGCGGCCGGGCTGTACTGGGAACGCATCCCGAAACAGTGGCACGCCAGGATGATTCCGCTCGGCCTGGTGCTCGGCGCGGCGGCGCTCGGCTGGCTGGCGGTGCTATTGCGTGACGGCGCGGACCTCGGTCCGGCGGCGCTGTTCGCCTTCGCTGCGCTCGGTCTCGGCAGCGGGCTGGCGTTCAGCCCGTTGATGACCAGGGCGCTGTCGACGGTCCCGATGGCGCTCGCCGCCGACGCCAGCGGCATTCTCGTGACAAGTGTGCAGATGGGTGTCGTCGTGGGGATCGCGACATTCGGCTCGGTGTTCTTCGCTCTCGCCCCAACATCGGCGAGCGGCGCGTTGGTGGTCGTCCATCTGATGGGTGCGGGGACCTCCCTCACGGCGGCAGCGCTGGCCGCCATCGCCGTGCACCGCACGCGACCCTGATTCACCGGGTTCCGATCATCCGGTCGCCGGGCCCGACCGGGTCCCCGGCGCACGGTGCGCCGAGCGCCGTGCGGGCAGCGCACCCGCGGTGGTGCGCTGCTCTGTCAGTTACCGCAGTACGGCGCGTTCGTCAGCGGCCCCGCGGCCGCGGGTGCGCGGCAGCAGGCCGCCGCGCAGTACGCGCTGCTGACGAACGCGCCGTAGCTCAGAGCTGGGCTTCGATCGCGGCGACGATCTCGCTCGCGTCCGGGGTGACGGTCGGGCGGAAGCGGCCGGCGACCGTGCCGTCGCGGCCGATCAGGAACTTCTCGAAGTTCCACTGCACATCACCCGCGCTGCCGTCGGCGGCCGGGGTCTCGACCAGGCTGGTGTAGAGCGGGTGGCGGTCGTCGCCGTTGACGTCGACCTTGGCCAGCAGCGGGAAGTCGACGCCGTAGGTGACCGCGCAGAATTCCTGGATCTCCTCCGCGGTGCCGGGCTCCTGTCCCATGAACTGGTTGCAGGGGACACCGACCACCGTGAAGCCACGCTCACCGTAGGTCTTCTGCAGCTCGACCAAGCCGGTGTACTGCGGGGTCAGCCCGCACTTGGAGGCCACGTTGACCAGCAGCACCGCCCGGTCACCCGCCAGCTCGCCCAGCGTGGTGTCCGCCCCGCTCAGGGTCTGCACCGCAATATCTCGAATGTTCGCGCTCACCACAACACCACCAGATCTCGTCTATGTCGGTTCGATGGCCACCGTACCGGAGCCCGACCGGGGCGCAAGTGTCCCGCTGGGCGGGAACTTCTATAACACGTTCTTGTTTTGTCGGGCGGTAGGCGGCACCATTTCGGGTACGTACCCGAGCACCGGAGGAACACGTGACCGAACAGCCCCACCGGATCGACACCGTCCGCCCGCTGCGCGCGAACGCCGTGACGCACTGGGATTTCGAGGCCGACGTGGTGGTGGCCGGTTTCGGCATCGCCGGCGTGTGCGCCGCGATCGAGGCCGCCAGGGCGGGCGCGAAGGTGCTCATCCTGGAACGGACCGGCGGCTGGGGCGGCGCCGCCGCACTGGCGGGCGGGTTCGTCTACCTCGGTGGCGGCACCCCGCTGCAGCAGGCGCTCGGGTTCGACGACACCCCGGAGAACATGGCCGCGTTCCTCACCGCCGCGCTCGGGCCCGGCGTCGACGAGGCCAAGATCGAGGACTACTGCGCGGGCAGCGTCGAGCACTACAACTGGCTCGTCGAGTGCGGTGTGCCGTTCAAGGAGTCGTTCTGGGGTGAGCCCGGCTGGGAGCCGCCGCACGACGAGGGGCTGATGTACTCCGGCGGTGAGAACGCCGCGCCGTTCCTCGATGTCGCGAAGCCCGCGCCCCGCGGCCACGTGCCGCAGATGGCCGACAAGAAGACCGGTGAACGGGGCGGTGGCTACATGCTGATGAAGCCCCTGGCCGACACCGTCGCCGAACTCGGCGTCGCCGTCGAGTACGACACCCGTATCCGCAGGCTCATCGTCGACGACGAGGACCGCGTTGTCGGCCTGTTGGCGACCAATTACGGCAAGCCCGTCACGGTGCGGGCCGCGCGCGGTGTCGTCCTGGCGACCGGCAGCTTCGCCTACGACACCGAGATGATCGACCGCTACACCCCGCGCCTGAGCGGCAGGCCCGGCGCCGCCATCGAGGAGCACGACGGCATCGGCATCCGGGTGGCGCACGCGCTCGGCGCCGAGCTGGCGCACATGGACGCCAGCGAGGTCGCCATCTTCGGCGATCCGCAGCTGATGGCGCGCGGCATCCTCGTCAACGGACGCGGCCAGCGATATGTCACCGAGGACACCTACCCTGGCCGGATCGGTCAGGCGACGCTGCTGCAGAACGACAACCAGGCCTTCCTCGTCATCGACGAGGCCTCGCTCGAGGAAGCCCTCACGACCGAGAGCTCCACCCCGTTCTTCCGTGTCCCGCCGAAATGGGTCGCCGAAACCGTGGCCGAGCTCGAGTCCGAGATGGGCCTGCCCGAACAGACTCTGCAGACCACCATCGCCACCTACAACCGGCATGCCGAGAACGGCAGCGACCCGCTGCTCGGCAAGAAGCCGCAGTGGGTTCGCCCGGTCACGCCCCCGCTGGCGGGCTTCGACCTGCGCGGGCTCACCGCCGGATTCACCCTCGGCGGCCTGCGCACCGATCTGGACTCACGGGTGCTGCACGTCAGCGGTGAGCCGATCGAGGGCCTGTACGCGGCGGGTCGTTGCACGTCAGGGCTGTGCGCGTATGGCTACGTCAGCGGCGCCTCGCTCGGCGACGGCAGTTTCTACGGTCGCCGGGCCGGCAAGGCCGCCGCAGCGGCGGGAACCGACTGAGGCGCGCGGCACCCACCGGAGCCGCACTGTCAGTACGCTGCTTGCAGCGCTGGGGCCGGACGACGAGTCCGGCTGTGCTCGCGGACTTTTCAGTCCGCGCGCGGGCGCGACCAGTTGGCTACGACAGATGCAGCGCAGGATCGGAGTTGGACAGTGCAAGCAGGTGGGACGTCCGCGGATTACGTGATCGTCGGCTCTGGGTCAGCGGGGGCGGTGCTCGCGAATCGGCTCAGCGCCGACCCGGGCACCACGGTTGTCCTGTTGGAGGCCGGTCCGGCCGACGACGACAAGTACGCCCATATTCCGGCGGCGTTCTCGAAGCTGTTCCGCACCGAACGTGACTGGGACTATCTGACCGAACCCCAGCCCGGCCTCGGCGACCGCCAGATCTACTGGCCGCGCGGCAAGACCTTCGGCGGCTCGTCGTCGATGAACGCGATGATGTGGGTGCGCGGCTTCCGCGCCGACTACGAGGAGTGGGGGCTCCTCGCGGGTGAGCAGTGGAACTTCGCGGCCGCCGTCGAGCAGTTCCGCAAGATCGAGAACGTGCAGGACGCGCAGTTCCCCGACGAGGGCTCGAAGGGTCCGCTGCACGTGCAGCGCCAGCGCAGCCCGCGCGCGTCGACGCACGCGTTCCTCGAGGCGGTGCGCCAGGCGGGCCTCGAGCTCGAGTCGCCGAACCGGCCCGCGCCCAAGGGCTTCGCGCAGACGATGGTCACCCAGCGCGACGGCAGGCGCTGGAGCACCGCCGATGCCTACCTGCGGCCTGCGATGAAGCGCGCGAACCTGACCGTGCGGGCCGAATCGCTGGCCACCCGGGTGCTGTTCGACGGCACCAAGGCCACCGGCGTGGAATACCTGCACGACGGGCAGACCCACACCGTGACCGCGAACCGCGAGGTCATCCTGTGTGGTGGCGCGGTGAACAGCCCGCAGCTGCTGCAGCTTTCGGGCATCGGCGACGAGGAGGAGCTCAAGGGGCACGGCATCGAGGTCGTCGCCCACTCCCCCGAGGTCGGCGCGAATCTGCAGGACCACCTGATCGCCGCGCTCGGCTACAGCGTCGAGTCGGACTCGCTGTTCACGGCGGAGAAGCCGCTCGAGCTGCTCAACTACTTCATCCGGCATCGCGGCATGCTCACCTCCAATGTCGGTGAGGCGTACGGGTTCGTGCGCAGCGAGCCCGAGCTCGAGCACCCCGATCTGGAGCTGATCTACGCGCCCGCGCCGTTCTATCACGAGGGTCTGGTGGAGCCGACCGAACACGGCGTCGTCGTCGGCGCCATCCTGCTGCGCCCGCGCAGCCGTGGCCGGATCGGCCTGGCTTCGGCCGATCCGACGGCCAAGCCGGTCATCGATCCGCTGTACCTGTCCGATGCCGACGGCGCCGACCGCGCCGCGCTGATGGCGGGCCTGCGGGTGTGCGCCGAGCTGGTCGGCCAGCCCGCGCTCAAGAGCGCCCTGGGTGCGCTGATCTACCCGCCGGAGGCGCCCGCGGATCTCGAGGAGACGATGGCGCTGACCATCGAGAAGTTCTCGCACACCCTGTACCACCCGGTCGGTACCTGCCGGATGGGCACCGACGCCGCCAGCGTCGTCGCCCCGGATCTGAAGGTGCGCGGTGTCGAGGGCCTGCGCGTCGCCGACGCCTCGGTGATGCCGTTGATCATCCGCGGGCACACCAACGCTCCAGCGATCTTCATCGGTGAGCAGGCCGCGGACTTCATCCTGGCCGAGTCCTGAACCGGTGGTGGCGCGCCGATGTGG